>CAMBHV010000212.1 GCA_945867255.1 uncultured Clostridia bacterium | reverse complement strand
CGACACCGGTACAAACATGAGCATGACGATTGGCGCGGCTGTGCCAGAACTGGAAGCCTTGCCGGATGACTGCACGGTGGAAACGGCGGCAAAGGTGGCTGCCAGTGCCATGTTGCGTGGTGCAAGGGGCAATTCAGGCGTAATCTCCAGCTTGTTGTTCCGCGGCTTTTCCAAAGCTCTGGCGGGTAAGCGCACGGCCCAGGCGGCCGATCTTACAGTCGCATTACAGAAAGGCGTGGAAGCGGCATATAAAGCGGTGATGAAACCCACGGAAGGAACCATGCTGACGGTGGCGCGCGTGGCGAGCGAAAAGGCTTCTGCAAGCGATGAGCAAGATGCGGTTGCCCTGTGGGCGCTGGTTTGCGAGGCCGCGCAGGATGCGTTGGACCATACCCCGGAGCAGCTTCCGGTTTTGAAAAAAGCGGGCGTAGTGGATGCCGGCGGCCAGGGCCTTGTGTACATTTTTGAGGGCATGCTCTCTGTGTTCCGCGACGGCAAGCTGATTGCAGCGGCAGAACCTGCGGAGAAAAAGGCAAAAGTATCATCTCAGGCGGCCGGGCGCGGTGTGTTCACAGATGATTTGATGAAGGTAGAAGACATCAAAAATGGTTACTGCACGCAGTTCCTTGTCAATAAAGAAGAAGGGGCCTCTTCGGCAAAGTTGCGTGCATTCCTGGAATCCAACGGCGATTCCGTTGTGGTGATCGAGGACGACGAAGTAATCAACTGCCATGTGCACACGGCAGACCCTGGCAAAATCATCAGCCATGCCATTCAGTACGGTTATCTTACCAATTTCAAGATTGAAAATATGCACGAGCAATTCCTGGCCCGTCAGAAGCAGGGTGAGGGGTTGAAAAAGCAGGCAGCGGCAGAGGAAAAAACGCCGAATTCAGAATTTGCATATGCCGCGGTGGACCCCGAGCACGCCTATGGCTTTGTGGCTGTAGCGGCGGGCGAAGGCCTGAAGGCGGTGTTTACAGATCTTGGTGCCGATGCTGTGGTAAGCGGTGGGCAGACGATGAACCCTGCCACTGCGGATATTCTGGCAGCGGTACAAAGTGTGCCAGCCAAGACGGTGTTCGTACTGCCCAACAATAAAAACATCATCATGGCGGCAGAGCAGGCCCAGAAACTGGCAGATCGCACAGTGGTGGTTCTTCCAACCCGTACTATTCCGCAGGGAATCACCGCCATGCTGAATTTTGACCCGGAGGCAGATGCGGACGCGAATACGGTGGCAATGATGCAGGCAGCAGACCGCGTGGCTACAGGCCTTGTAACCTTTGCTGCACGTGACAGCGATTTTGACGGCCGAAAGATCAAGAAGGGCGAGATTTTGGCTTTGGAAAATGGTAAGCTGGTGGCTACTGGCACCGACATCACCAAGACCACGTATCGCCTGGCGCGCAGCATGTGCAAAAAGGACACCAGCTTTATTACGGTGATCTCTGGCTGCGATGTCAGCGAGGAAGATGCAGCGCGCACGGCCCAGCTTGTGCAGGCAAAATGTCCCAGCGGCATTGAGGTGACACAGCTGGCTGGTGGGCAACCGGTGTATTACTACATCATCAGTGTGGAATAAATATAGTTGGAAAATTGAAAGCGGCGCCCCAAAAGGGCGCCGCTTTGTACAATGAGAAAAAGGAGGCGCGCATGGACATTCGGTTTTTAAAGGGTGTAGGCGAAAAGCGCGCCGCATTGCTGGAGAAGCTGGGTATCTATACGGTGGAGGATCTGCTGGAATTTTACCCGCGTGATTATGTGGATTATTCCAAACCCTATCCGGTTGCCAGCGCTCCGTTCGACACAAAGTGTGTGGTACGTGCACAGGTTTATGAAAAACATGCCCCTGTTCGGGTGAAAAGCGGTAAGTTGATGGCGCGTGTGGTGGCCGGAGATGATACAGCCGGCTTGGTGCTTACCTATTTTAATAGCCGCTATGCTACCCAGAAGCTGGAAGTGGGGCACAGTTATCTGTTCTTTGGAAAGGTGACAGGCGGCTTTGCTCAGCGTGAGATGGTGAACCCCGTTATGGTGACGGCGGCGGAAGCTTCCGACACACCGTTTTCGCCCATCTATCCGCAGACGGAAGGAATCAACAGCCGTTATATCCAGAAATGTGTTCGTGCGGCATTGGCGGCCGTACCGGATATTTCAGAGCCACTTCCATCCTGGATGTTGAAAAAATATCGTCTGTGCGGCAAGGCGCAAGCGATAAGAAATATGCATTTTCCGCAGACGATGGAACAGGTGCAGGCTGCGCGCAGGCGCCTGATTTATGAAGAATTGCTGGTTCTTCAGCTGGGGCTTTTGCTTTTGCGCGGACGGCAGGCGGTTCGCACGGGTGCGCATATGCATGCGGTGGATTTTTCTCCGTTTTGGAACAGCCTTCCCTTTGCGCCAACGGGCGCCCAGCGCCGTGCCGTTCAGGAAATTATGCAAGATATGACAGGGCAGACTCCCATGAATCGCCTTTTGCAAGGCGATGTGGGAAGCGGAAAAACGCTGGTGGCTGCAGCCGCTGCATATATGGCGGCGCGCAACGGTTACCAAAGCGTGTTGATGGCACCGACAGAAATACTGGCTACGCAGCATGCTGCTACATTGGCAGACCTCCTGGAACCGATGGGCATTTCTGTGGCGCTTTTAACGGCTGGTGTAAAGGGTACGGCGCGCAACCATGTGCTGGATGCCGTGCGCACTGGCGCTGCACAGCTTGTGGTAGGCACGCACGCAGTTTTGAGCGATGGGGTGGAATTTGCCCGCCTTGGCCTTGCCGTTACGGACGAGCAGCATCGTTTTGGTGTTCGCCAGCGTGCTGCATTGGCAGACAAGGCAGACCATCCGCATCTTCTGGTAATGAGCGCCACGCCAATCCCGCGTACGCTGGGCCTTTTGCTGTTTGGAGATTTGGATATTTCCGTGCTGGACGAACTTCCGCCAGGCCGCACACCGGTAAAAACGTATGCAGTTACGGGCAAAAAACGGGCCGACCTCTATGGCTTTTTAGCGCATCAGCTGGAAAACGGGCGGCAGGCCTACATTGTGTGCCCGCTGATCGAAGAAGGTGAAAGTGACATGCAGGCTGCCGCTGCCTATATTGACGAAGTGGCGCGCCCTCTTTTGCCGGGGCGCCGCATCGGCCTTATACATGGGCGCATGAAAGGTGCGGAAATGGCGCCGATTATGGAAAACTTTAAGACGCATCAGCTGGACGTGCTGGTGTCCACTCCAGTGATAGAA
>CAMBHV010000211.1 GCA_945867255.1 uncultured Clostridia bacterium | reverse complement strand
GGGTATTGCCCCCATTCGGGACCCCATGGGCGGGCGCTGGCTGTATCAGAACCCGAAAAAGTTCCGCCAGCTGAAAGAATTTATGCAGGAGTTCCACAAAACGGGCGCCAAGCTGTTCATTCAGCTGACGGCCGGCTTCGGCCGCGCCATGGCCGTGAACGATTTGATGGTGAAAATGGCAAAAAACAAGGTGCTTGGCACGCTGGGCAAGCCCATTTTCGACATGGATTTCAACCTGGCAAGCGCGTCTGCCACGCCCAACCGCTGGGCAGACGGCGTGATGAGCCGCCCGTTCACCGTGCCCGAGATCGAACACATCGTGCAGGCGTTTGCCAAAACAGCCAAACTTTGCATGGATGCCGGTGTGGACGGCATTGAGGTGCACGCCGTGCACGAAGGCTATACGCTGGATCAGTTTGCCACCAAATACACAAACCAGCGCACGGACGAATACGGCGGCAGCCTGGAAAACCGCTACCGCTTTGCGGCAGACATTGTAAAGGCCATCAAGCGCGAATGCGGGCCGGATTTTCCCGTTTCGCTTCGCTATTCGGTGGAAAGCAAAACCAAGGGCTTCCGCCAGGGCGCGCTGCCGGAAGAGACGGATTACGTGGAAGTGGGCCGCGATATGGCGGAATCCGAAGTGGCGGCCAAATTTTTGCAGGACGCCGGCTATGACATGCTGAACTGCGACAACGGCACCTATGACGCGTGGTATTGGGCGCACCCGCCCGCGTACATGCCGCTGAACTGCAACCTTGCCTCGGTGCAGCACATCCGCCGCTTTGTGGATATCCCCGTGGTGTGCGCCGGCCGCATGACGCCGCAGGACGGTGCCGCAGCCGTGCGCGACGGCAGCATAGACGCCGTGGGCTTTGCGCGCCAGTTTTTGACGGACCCCGAATGGGTCACAAAACTGATGGAGGGCCGCGAAGAGGACATCAAGCCCTGCATCTGCTGCCACAACGCCTGTTTCACCATGGCAAAGTACGAAGGTTCTGCCAACGACCAGCCTTTGATGGATGCGCTGCACATGGCGCGCTGCGCGCTGAACCCGCGCACCATGCAAACAAAAAAATACCGCATTGAAAAAGCGGCGCGGGCAAAGCGCGTGGCTGTGGTGGGCGGCGGCATTGGCGGCATGGAAGCGGCGCTGGTGCTGGCCGCGCGCGGGCACAACGTGGCGCTGTATGAAAAATCCGGCCAGCTGGGCGGCGTGTTTGTACAGGCGGCGGCGCCTTCCTACAAGGAAAAAGACCGCGAACTGATCGAGTGGTACCGGCGCGAAGTGGCGCGCAGGCCCATTGAACTGCACCTGAACACCGAGGTGAAAGACATTGCGCAGCTGAACGCGGACGAAGTGATTATTGCCACGGGTTCCGTGCCCAAATTGCCGCCCATCCCGGGTGTGGAGCACGCCATGGAGGCCACGGAATACCTCTCCGGGCGCGAAGTGGGCCAGCGCGTGGTGATCATCGGCGGCGGCCTGACAGGCTGTGAGATCGCATACGAACTGGTTTTGAAAGGCAAGCAGCCCATTGTGGTGGAGATGAAGAACGACCTGATCGCCGCACCCGGTGTGTGCCTTGCCAACTCTTCGTTCCTGCGTGAGACGCTGGCGCTGCATAACACGCCTGTCTACCTGCAAACCTGCGCCACGCAGATCCGCCCGGACGGTGTGACGCTGCGCGGGCCGGACGGCGCGACATTTGACGTGGCATGCGATTCCATTGTAATGTGCGTGGGCTATGCGCCAAGCCCTCTTGTGCCCAAGGCGCGGCACGTGCACATCGTGGGCGATGCAAACGCCGTGGGCAACCTGCGCACGGTGATTTGGCGCGCATGGGACGTGTGCATGAAGATTTGAAAAAACACCCCCCGTATGGAAAACGGCGTAAAAAAGCAACTGCCTTTTTGTGCCTTTTTGGCGGGCCAATAATTTAAAAAACGCGGCCCCGCAAGCCAGTAAGGCTTGCGGGGCCGCGTTTTCTTTGTTCTCAATTCAGGGCATGGGCTGCGGGCGTGTGCGTGGTGTGCCCGCCACGCGGCGCCGGCCGCCCGGCCGGGCATGCGCCATTTATGGGCGCGGCGTGCGGTGGCCTCGCGGTGCCGCGCGGCGCATGGCCGCCAGTTTTGCCACGGCTGCCGCCCCCAGTGCAAGCGAGATCCACTGCGAGGTGGAAAGCCCGAACCAAATGCCGCGCACGGCGTCGCCGCGCAAAAATTCCAACACAAAGCGCACAGGGGCATACAGGGCAAAGTACAGCCACAGTGCCATGCCGCGCCCGCGCGTGCGCGCCGCAACGTGGCGCACCACAAGAAAAATCACGGCTTCGCACGCGGCCTCCACCAATTGCACAGGCAGCCAGGGCACACCGTTCGGCGCGCTGAGCGAGCAGGTGTACGCAATGCCGAAGCGCGCGCTTTCCAGCCCGTAGCAGCACCCGTTCAGAAAGCAGCCGATGCGGCCAAACACGTGGAACAGGGGAATGGCGGGGGCAAGGCAGTCCCAAAACAGCGCGGCATTCAGGCGGTAGTGGCGCAAATACCACTGCACAGCGCACACAAAGCCCAGCAGCCCACCGTAGTATACGGTGCCGCTTGTCAGCGTGATCTGCACCAGCATGTCCGGCGCGCGCAGCAGTTTGTCCCAATATTGCACCAGCACAGGCACAATGGTAAGAAGATACAATAGCTTTCCGCCCGCCAGCATACCCACAAGGCCCATGGCCCCGGCGTTGGTAATGTCCACACCGGCCAGCCCTATGCGGCGGCTGCGCACCAGCACGAAAGCGCTGCATACGCCGGCGCCCAGCAGGCAGGCCAGCCACATGCTTTGAATGGAAAAGCCAAACAGGGTAACAGAAGGAAACATAAACAAGCCTCCGGCCATTCAAACAGGAAGGGCGGCGGAACTTGCATTCCGCCGCCCTTTCATGAAGCTGAAACTTACATGCTGGCCAACGCAGCGATGCTTGCACCCACCACGCACAGTGCGCACACCAGCAGTACGGCGCTCAGGGCCGTGCCCACGATGCTGCATACAAAACCGGCTGTGGCAAGGCCACAGGGGGTTTCCTTGCGGGCTTTCACGCCAAGCACGATGCCTACCACGCCTGCAATAAGCCCTACATAGATATATACAAATGCAAACACGATGGAAAGAATGCCCAGCACAAGGGAAGCAATTGCCAGGGATTTGTTGGTGTTGTTGTTCTGGGTGTTGTTTATGTCCTTGACGGGGTGGGG
>CAMBHV010000210.1 GCA_945867255.1 uncultured Clostridia bacterium | reverse complement strand
CGCAGCACGCCTGCGCAACGTGCGTGAAATTGTGCAGCGGCTTCACCGCCTTCCGGGGTATAATGTGCCTTTGGGTCCAGCCATAACTTGAAGTGTGCGTCTTCGCGCAGCTCGTCAAAGCTGCGGTTCTCAAATTCACCAAAATGGTTTTCGCGCAAATCTTCCAGAATGATCTTGTTCTCCGCGCCGGCAAACAGAACCTCTGCTGTGCCCAGGGCACGTTTCATGGGGCTGGAAAATACTGTGGAAGCCCATGGATACCGGTATTGTGCGTGCAGGCTACGAAGCTGGGCAAGGCCCTGTTCACACAATGGTTCATCCGTGCCGCCGCCGATATATCGGCGTTGCAGGTTTCCGGCCGTGACACCATGGCGGACAAGATATAAACGGTAGTTTTTCATGGTATATTCTATTCCTTTCGGTGCTTTGCGCGCGCCCTGCACGCACGGAAAAGGGCACAACAGCGCTGTTTTTGGCATTTTTGGCGCGAAAAGCAAAAAAATTTTCTCTCTCTATGCTACAACATTTAGATGCTGTGTGCAAGTAGAAACACAGCACCTAGCCAGCGCTGTCGAAATGCACGGTTTCACGCCTTTTTTTCGGTATTTTTCATATTTACAAATGGTTTTTGCTGTTTTATAATTTACCATACGTAAATATCACGGGGGCCGTATGCCCTTGAAGGGGTAGCAGATTCATGTCGTCCGATTTCAGCAGGATCATCACTTTGCTTCGCAAAGAAAAAGGTGTGACACAACGCAAAGCCGCGGAAGACCTTGGGGTTTCGCAGGCTTTATTGTCGCACTATGAAAAAGGTATTCGCGAGTGCGGGCTGGACTTTGTGGTGCGCGTGGCAGATTACTACAATGTATCCTGCGATTATCTTTTGGGTCGCTCGGCGGACCGCAGCGGCCTCACCCTGCGCGTGGACGAGATCCCCAATCCGGAAACCGCGAAGGACAGTGTTTACCATGGCAGCGTGCTGCCCACCTTTAACAAGAAGCTGATCTCCAACAGCCTGAATATCCTGTTCGACAAGCTGAATGCCTGCCCAGACAAGGCGCTTGTCAGCGAGGTGTCCGGTTTTCTGATGTTGGGCGTATACAAAATGTTTCGGCTTTTGTATAACGCCGGGCCCAAAAACGCAGCCAACTTGTTCAGTGTAAAAAAGAATGTGTATGCGGGCTATTCTGATGCCGCTATGCATGTAGCGGAAGCGAATGTAAAGGCTATTCTGGCGGGCGAAGATGTAGGCCTTGGCACGCCTTTGAAAGACACCAGTGCCTTTGCCATGACCACCGAGAGCCTCTCGGCCGATTATCCGTTATATGCCACCAGCCTTTTCAACCTCATCCGTACCAGCGAGGCACGCATCGATGGGCGCGGAAAGGAAGAAAAGAAAAAGTGATTTGCTAAGTTCCATAGTAAAAAAGCCTGGCAGCCTTAACGGCTGCCAGGCTTTTTGTGTGCCAAATTCCGTGCGATGATTATTTCATAGCGCTGATGGCTTCGCGGCATGCTTTGCAGATGTTTCGCCCTGCATAGGAAGCCACATCATCCGCGCTGCCGCAGAAAATACAAGCGGGCTGATACTTTTTCAGGATGATCCTGTCTTCGTCCACGTATACTTCCAGAGAAGTGTCTTTATCAATGTCCAGAATGCGGCGCAACTCTATCGGAAGCACCACGCGGCCCAGGCTGTCCACAGGGCGAACGATACCGGTAGATTTCATAAGTACTCTCCTTTGTTGTATTTCGTGCATATACAAAATCTAGCGAGACAGAGGATGTTTGTTGCACGGATTGTATATTCTCGCGCCTATTATAATTTGTTTTACATATTTTGTCAATCATTGGAAAATAAAGGAAACAGAAATTTCACAAAACATGCAAAAGTTTTTCACATGCCAGCAGAGTCTCAAAGGTGTAGCACTTAAAGCTGCAAGAATCCCACTTTTTTATATACCTTTGATAACGTGCGCCGTGCCAGCGCATCAGCACGCACGGCACCTTCCGTCAGAACACTGTCCAGATAGGCCTTGTCTGCCAGCAGGCGTGCGTACTCTTCCTGAATGGGGCGCAGGGTTTCGATCACAGCCTCTGCCACGGCTTGTTTGAATTCACCATAGCCTCGGCCGTCAAATTCATGCTCAATATCTGCAAAGCTTTTGCCTGTCATCACGCCGTAAATACTCATCAGATTGGTGATGCCGGGCTTGTCCTGCGCGGCACGCACGCACCCTTCGGAATCCGTCACGGCACGCTTGAATTTGCGCAGAATGGCATCCGGTGTATCCAGCATGCGTACTACGGCGTTCTCGTTCGAATCGGATTTGCTCATTTTCTTTTCCGGCTCCTGCAAACTCATTACTTTGGCGCCTACCTGCGGGATATATCCGTCCGGCATGGTGAATGTGGGCGAGTACACCCCATTGAAACGCTGGGCAATGTTACGGGCCAACTCCAGATGTTGTTTCTGATCGATGCCAATGGGAACAAGGTCCGTCTGATACAGAAGAATGTCCGCGGCCATCAGGATGGGGTATGTCAGCAGGCCGCCGTTGATGTCTTCGGGGTGCTTTGCACTTTTTTCCTTGAACTGATGCATGCGCGTCAGATCGCCAAACGGGCAAAAGCATCCCAGCACCCAGGAAAGCTGTGCATGCGCAGGCACATGGCTCTGCACGAACACAATGCTCTTTTTCGGGTCTATACCGCTTGCCAGAAGAAGGGCGGCCGTTTCGCGCGTTTGGCGGCGCAGAGCAGCAGGATCCTGCCGGACTGTAATGGCGTGCTGATCCACCACAGAATAAATACAGTCATATTCGTCCTGTAACCTGGGCCAGTTGCGCACAGCCCCCACGTAATTGCCCAGCGTAAATACGCCGGTAGGTTGTATGCCGCTGAATACACGTTTTTTTCGCGTAGTTGCAGTTTGGATGGTTTCCTGGTTCATGTCGTTTCCCCCGTTTTGGCCGGTTTGCGTGGAACAAAGCCGGCGATGCCAATTTTAAAGTAAAGCAGAATTTCAAAAGCATTTACATCAACAATTAATCATAGCACAACCACCTTCTGCGTGCAATGCATGCGGAAGGTGAAATCTTTTATGATATGCCACAGCCAGACAAAATATTCGCTTGCAGGGCCCTATGGCGGAACTGCATTAAAAAAGCAACTGTTTTTTCTGTGTACGGGTATGCCTGGCTTTGCAATTTCCATCACATGCGCGGGCCATATGTGCGGTAGGAAAAGCACGGTGCGGAAGGGAAA
>CAMBHV010000209.1 GCA_945867255.1 uncultured Clostridia bacterium | reverse complement strand
TTTTTGGCCGCATTGCGGCGCACGATGCTTGCATTGACAGACAAAATACCGTACAATAAATATCGCGCGCGGCCTGGCCGTGCGCGGTATTGTAAACTGATGAGCCTCGTGATGTGAGGCATTTTGTGGAGGAAACAACGTTGAGCGAATTCACATTGGAACAGCAGATCGCCAGACGGCGTACATTCGCGATTATTTCGCACCCGGACGCGGGCAAGACGACGCTGACGGAAAAACTTCTTTTGTACGGAGGCGCCATTCAGCAGGCTGGCATCGTGAAGGGTAAAAAAGGTGCCCGCGCTGCGGTGTCGGACTGGATGGAAATTGAAAAGCAGCGTGGTATTTCCGTGACATCCAGTGTGCTGCAATTCGAATACAACGGTTGCTGCATCAATATTCTGGACACCCCGGGCCACCAGGATTTCTCAGAAGACACATACCGTACGCTGATGGCGGCAGACGCGGCCGTGATGGTGATCGATGCGGCCAAGGGCGTGGAGGCACAGACGAAAAAGCTGTTCCGTGTGTGCGCCATGCGTGGCATTCCGCTGTTCACCTTTGTGAATAAGATGGATCGCGAAGCCCGCAGCCCATTTGACCTGCTGGAGGAGATCGAGCAGGTGCTGGGAATTGAGACATATCCCATGAACTGGCCCATTGGTTGCGGCAAAGAGTTCAAGGGCGTATATGTGCGCGACAAAAAAGAGATTCTTGCCTTTGAGACGGTGGGCAAAACAGGTACGCAGCAGGCTGCAAAGATAGAAGCGCATCTGGGCGATGCCAACCTGGATGAGCTGCTCACCCCTGCGCTGCATGCTACGTTGTGCGACGACATCGAACTGTTGGATGGTGCGGCGTATGAATTCGACAAGGAAAAGGTGGATGCAGGCAAACTGACGCCTGTGTTCTTCGGTTCGGCGTTGACAAACTTTGGCGTGGAGCCCTTCCTGGCGGACTTTTTGCGCCTTTCCCCGCAGCCGTTGGCGCGCATGTCTTCCGCGGGCCTGATTGACCCGCACAGCCCGGATTTTTCCGCCTTTGTGTTTAAGATACAAGCCAATATGAATAAGGCCCACCGGGACCGCATTGCCTTTATGCGAATCTGTTCAGGCCGCTTTGAACGCGGGATGGATGTATATCATGTGCAGGGCGGAAAAAAGGTGAAACTCAGCCAGTCCACCCAGCTGATGGCATCCGAGCGCGAGACAGTGGATGAGGCCTTTGCAGGCGATATTCTGGGTATTTTTGACCCGGGCATTTTCTCGATTGGCGATACGATCACCACAGCGAAAACGCCGTTTGCATACGAAGGTATTCCTACCTTTGCACCGGAACATTTTGCGCGCATCACCCAGGTGGACTCCATGAAGCGCAAACAGTTCTTGAAAGTTATGGAGCAGATCGCGCAGGAGGGCGCGATCCAGATCTTCAAGGAACTGGGCGGCGGCATGGAAGAAGTGATCGTGGGCGTAGTGGGTGTGCTTCAGTTTGAAGTGCTGGAGTATCGCCTGAAAAATGAATATAACGTGGATGTCCGCCGTACAGCTTTGCCGTATTCTTTTATCCGCTGGATCGATAATGAAGATATTGACCCGAAAACGTTAAACCTCACCAGCGACACACGCCGTGTGGAGGATTTTAAAGGCCGCAGGTTGCTTTTGTTTACAAGCGCCTGGAACATCACCTGGGCAGAAGAACACAACCCGGGCCTGCGCCTTTCGGAAGTGGGACGCAACTGATCCAATAAGCCTTTTATGCTTTCAATTACAATTGTTGCAAATAAAACGCCGCCGTGCATCTAAGCACGGCGGCGTTTTATTGATGTGCAGTGCTCAGGGCACTGTCATATAGTTCATGGGGTCTGTCAGGCTGGAATATGCGCCGGAATTGTCCAGCCAAAGCTCCAGATGGCAGTGGTTGCCCGAGGAATAACCCGTGTTGCCCACAAGGCCCACAAGCTGCCCCTGCGCCACGGACTGCCCGGCCGAGACAGCAAGCTGAGAGCAATGCGCATAAAGCGTATAATATCCGCCGTGGTCGATGCGCACATAGTTGCCCCAGCTGTAATGCCAGCCAGCCTCCACCACAGTGCCGCCGGCGCAGGCATAGATCGGTGTGCCGGCAGGCGCGCAGATGTCAGTGCCGCGATGGCCGCCCTGCCCAAACCGGGTAGTGATATAGGAATACCCCGGCACGGGGAACGACAGGCTACCGGAGCCTACATGGCCGATGCTGGTGGAGAAATCGTACGACTTTGTGCCAACCACCACGATGCGCGGCGTCATCTCTTCCAGCACAGTGGTTTCTACGATCTCGCGTGAAACTTCCTGCCCGTTTACGCGCGTTACATCGGCTACTACATGCTGCTTGCCGTTCACACCGCGCTGCAGCACACGTTGCGTGCCCTCGTAATAATCATCCGACTCCTGCGTGATGGTTTCATATGGTTGAATGTCGTCATACTCTTCGCGGTCTGTAATCTGCACCTGCAGATAAGTGGGGTCTGATCGAAGAGTATTTGTTACGGTTTCAAGGCTTTCGATGGAAGAAGTGTAGTAAATGCCCGGCACGAGTTCGATGTCCTGCGCGAAGGCAACACGATGGAATTCTTCCCCGGTTTCATATGGGGCAAGCGTGTCGTCCAGCACCTGTTGCAGGGCCGCGCCATCTGTTACAACGCCTACAAGTTGACCGTTGATATGGATGCCGGTTGCGTTTTGAATCTCGTCTGAAGAGTTTTTGATGATGGTATCTGCCAGATAGCTGGCAGAAGAAAGCGCGGCTTCATCCACGGAGCGGATGGTGAATACCGGCTCGGCGCTCCAGCTTTGGTCCGTTTCGTCGGAGGCGATGATTCGCTCGCGCACAAGGTTGTTGGCGTTTTCCCACACCGTTTCATTTTCAATAAAGCCAATCAGCGAGCCATTATATTCTACCGCGAGGGAATAATTGGCGCCAAGCACCTGGCTTACGGTGAATATAAGGATAGCCAGCGCCCCTATGGGCAACAAATAGCCGAGGGCACCCGCCACAACGGCACGATGGCGGTGCACGCCACTGCGAATAAAGGCAATGCTGCTTGTGTCGGTGCCAGCCTGCTTTTCCGCTTTCAGATGGCGCAGCCCATGTGCCAGGTGGATAAACGGGGCCGAAAGGTCCCGCCACATGGAGCGGAAAAACAACTTGAACGGCGCAGCCACGGCCTTGATGGCAAGCGTCACCGCTATGCGCACCAACCTAGCTATACCGCGCACGCCGCGCCATGCGCAGCGTGTT
>CAMBHV010000208.1 GCA_945867255.1 uncultured Clostridia bacterium | reverse complement strand
TGCGCAAAGATATGATGCTCCCTGCCTTTGTACCGCTGTTTCTTATTGGCAGGAAATTGTGCAGTGTGCAAAAGCATCCCCTTAGGCGAAAAACGGTTGCGCTTGCCTGTGCCGGCGCACTTAGCGCTGTGGCTGCGGCATGTTTGGCCGTGCCTGTGTCTATCTCTCACGTAGAAATCCCCACCGGGCTTTGCCCTGCAGACATTTTAATACAAGTACAGATAGAAAGCGCATTTCCTATGCGGCAGGTCACATTATATGGGCCTAAGGGCAGTATAGAAATGCAGGAAACGTCCCCTGGCATTTTTTCTGCCTTTCTTCCCGACAATGGTAAGTATACTGTCAAGGCAGTAAGCAACAATGGGCGCACAGCGCAAACCTCTTTTAACGTAGACAATATCGACCCTCAACCTCCGGTATTAGAGGCATGGGTAGAAGATGGATTGACACTCATACAGGCCACAGATAATTTTGGTGTTCAGAAATTGACATGCGTTGATGGGTTCGGCACAACGCAGCCTCTTGTATGGCAGCAGACCGATATGTGGGCCTTTCGCTTAGCGGACGGCGAGTATACCTGTACAGCCACAGACGGTGCAGGCAACACAGCCAGCTATACACTGCAGGTTCAATTACCACAAGGCTAAGGCACACACCGCTAAAAGCCCAATAAAAACCGGAGCAGGAGAATTTCCCTGCCCCGGTTTTTATTAACTATTCTCTTTTCACGCACAAGTTTTCAGTTGATAGCGTTGTAAACGTGCTCAAGCTCGCGCTCGTTCTCGCTTACCAGCATCACCGGTTTCGTGTAGTCCAGGCTCATCAGGCCCAAAATGCTTTTGGCGTCAGCAATGCTTCCCTTCGCATCGTGTACGCCGATATCATCATAGCATCCGGACGCCGCGTTCATGATGTTTTTTACTTCCGTAAAGCTGGAAATCTTCACTTGCTTAACCATAATGCATGTTCCTTTCTTCTCGCAGGTGCGAAATGTTCGTGTAAGGACCTTACTCAATATGTATCAAGGCCACCCCTCTACTGGTTTCCCTCGTCCTTACATTGTGCATTATAGCACAAAAATGCACGTATTAATTATGCAACATAGACAAACTCTTATTATTCTCACTGTTCAACAAAACTGCATTTGCTCGATAGATATGTTTTGGTGATTTTCCCGGTGGTTTCTTCCAATTCCCTTCCATTTTTCTTTCATGTGTTCCGTATTGTGGAATATTTTATTTTTATGAACGATTTTGATTTATAATAACCGATTATAATCATTTCAATTCATGGCGCAGCAATTTTCTTTGATATAATTCTCCATAGATATTGTACTATGCATCATAAATAAGCGGGAATCCCGCTCATACAAAAAAGCGGCGGCGCATTTTGCGCCGCCACTTTTACGCCAGGTACAAACCCAAGGGGAGGCCTACCCGGGACATTTTCTGACTGTGTATATCACATTTGTTACCACAACTGATATACCTGCTCATACATATCTACATATTGTTTTGCACTTGCTCCCCAAGAGCAATCGCACTCCATAGCGCGCTTCACCAAAACACGCCAACCATCCTGTTTTTCAAAGCCTTCTTTGGCACGCAGCACAGTATTCAACATTTCATGTGCATTATAGTTACGGAATGTAAAACCATTCCCCACACCGTCACCAGAATCATGGATAGAATCTCTCAAACCACCTGTTTCACGCACAATAGGAATGGTTCCATAGCGCAACGCCACCATCTGAGAAAGACCGCACGGTTCTGATTTAGAAGGCATTAGGAACATGTCCGCCCCGGCATATATCTTGCGGGCAAGGCTTGGCACAAATCCAATTCGAACGCCCACTGCGCCGGGATTACGGACAGCCAACTCTGAGAAAAAGCTTTCATACTCGCTTTCACCGGAACCCAACACCACCAGCTGCAGGCCGTTATTTACGATCTCCTGCGCTACATGACGCACAAGATCTACCCCTTTGTGCCCCACAAGGCGTGTTACCATAGCAATCACCGGCACGGGCCAATCGTGCAGGCCGAAAATATGCTGCAGCTCTTTTTTACAGGCAAGCTTGTGTGTTTTAAAGTTGGCAGAGTTGTAATTTTCCACCAGATTCGGATCCGTTGCAGGGTTATAACTTTTGGTGTCGATACCATTCAGGATGCCGCATAATTTGTACTGCTTGTTCCGCAGAAGGTCATCCAACCCATGGCTATACCACGGGTCCAAAATCTCCATCGCATAACTGGGCGAGACCGTTGTTACCTTATCCGCACATTCGATGGCACCCTTCATAAAGTTGACGCAACCATCATATTCCAGCAAATGCGCGTCGTTGCGGCCGATGCCCAGGGTATCTTCCATAATATCCATGCCATACTTTCCCTGATACTGGATATTGTGGATGGTAAATACCGTTTTGATGCTTCGGTGAGATTCCAGATGACGGTAATACAGGTTTAGGTATACCGGCACCAATGCAGTCTGCCAATCATTCGTATGGATAATGTCCGGATGAAAATCCACATGGAACAGCATCTCGCAAATGGCACGGGAAAAGAAGGCAAAACGTTCGCCATCGTCATAAAATCCGTACAACCCAGTGCGCTTGAAATAATACTCATTATCCAGGAAATAATATTTCACGCCGTCCACAACAAGTTCAAACAGGCCGCAATACTGGTTACGCCACCCAACAGGCACATTGAAGTTGGTAAGATACGTAAGTTTTTTCCGATACTCTTCCTTCATGTCGCCATACAGCGGCAGCACCACACGGCAGTTTACCTTCCGGCTTTGAATTGCCTTCGGCAGGCTGCCGGCCACGTCGCCCAGGCCGCCGGATGCAGCAAACGGCGCAGCCTCGCTGGCACAAAACAGCACGTTCATACAGTTACCCCTCTTTCAGTTCTGCCGGGCGGCGCACACAGCGCACGCCCGGCACATCATATCAGACAGTGGTGCCTTTTTCTACATACACCGGGAAGTTTTCATTGCCTTTCAGATGGCGCCCTTCGGTAATGGTGACATTTTTATCTGTGACGATATATTCCATCTCCACACCTTTTGCCACTGTAGTAGCCTGCATCAGCACACAGTTTTTTACACTGGCACCTTTTGCTATGCGCACACCACGGAACAAAATGCAGTTTTCCACTTCGCCTTCAATAATGCAGCCATCCGCCACAAGGCTGTTATGCACTTTACAATCCATGGCATAACGCACAGGCGCCTCATCGCGCACCTTGGTGTACACCGGGCGCTCCGGCGGGAACAGCGCCTCCATATTTTTA
>CAMBHV010000207.1 GCA_945867255.1 uncultured Clostridia bacterium | reverse complement strand
AACGGCGTTTCCGGTGGGGAATACACAAAGGCCGGGCTGCCCGCAGCAAGGGCCTCCATTGGGCATGGCTTCCCGGTGTGCTGCGGTGCGCCGGGAATGACGTGCTCCATCCGCTTCAAGCCGGAATCCATTGAGCCAAATGTGCGATGAGATCAGCAAACGAAACCTGTGTAGCGGCGGCCACAGGCGGTTGGACGGTTCGGGTATCGTGGCTTGGCAAAGCCGCCGCGCTGCGCCCGGCATGCGCAAGCCTTCTTGCCGGTGCGCCGTGTATGGTGAGTTTCGCTTGCCGGCATGGGGCAGGTGGAAAAAGCGGGCGGCATCTGGTAAGATAGAAAAAAGCACCCGACAGCCGCCCAGGGAAAAACAAAGCGGGGCGGCCAGGCAAAAAGGGGGAAGCCGTATGACAGAGCGGGAGAAAATGCTGGCTGGGCTGCCGTACGATTGCGCAGACGCGCAGCTGCTGGCGCGGTGGCATCGTGCGAAAGACCTTGTGCGCGATTATAACAGAACAGATTCCGCAGATGCACAAGAAAAAGAGAAGATTTTGCAGGAACTTTTGGGCGGCAAAGGAAAGAACCTGTGGATCACCCCGCCCTTTTTTGTGGATTACGGGGATAATATCTATTTTGGAAACAACTGCGAAGTGAACATGAACTGCACATTTCTGGACGACAACGAGATCCGCATTGGAGACAACGCCCTGATCGCGCCCAATGTGCAGATCTACACTGCATTTCACCCCACCCGCGCTGCCGAAAGGCTTGGAAGCCCCAAGGCAGATGGAACATTTGAGTTTTGCATTACGCAGACTGCGCCCGTGACCATAGGAGACCATGTGTGGATCGGCGGCGGCGCCATCATCCTGCCCGGCGTCACCATAGGGAACAATGTGGTGATCGGCGCGGGAAGCGTTGTGACGAAAGATATCCCGGACAACACGGTGGCATATGGAAACCCGTGCCGCGTTGTGAGGGAAAACCGTTGACGCCGCCGGCTGGCGTGGGAAAGGAAAAAGCAAGAGCAAAGAGGCATGCGAAAACACGCTTTCGGCATGGCGAACACACCGAAAACAAAATGCGGCGCGCAGGATA
Organism: uncultured Clostridia bacterium; assembly: GCA_945867255.1. Taxonomy (GTDB): domain Bacteria; phylum Bacillota; class Clostridia; order Oscillospirales; family Ruminococcaceae; genus Ruthenibacterium. The sequence continues at coordinate 2,230 of CAMBHV010000207.1, read as the reverse complement.
AGATGGGCGCATGCAGCATTCGCTGCCAAAGGTATGGGAGGATGAAACAATGAAAACCACACGGGAAGAAGCGGTGCGGCCCGCCTGCCAGGGCGGCCCGCGCACCACATATCTGATGTGTGAAAGAAGATGGGTGTATGATGTGCTGATCCTGGCGGGCGGGATATTTGGCGCATACACGTATCTGCTGCGGGGCGGCGTGTTCTGCAACGCACAGACGGGTAACGTGGTGCTGATGGGCCTTGCCCTGGGCGCCGGAAAATGGGGCGAGGCCGCCTATTATCTGGTGCCCATTTCGGCCTATCTTTTGGGGGCGTTTTTATCCGAACTGCTGCCAAACCCCGTGAAGCATCATTTGCCGGTGCGCTGGGACACGCTTTTGATCGCACTGGAAATGGCGGTGGTGCTGGCGCTGGGCTTTGTGCCGGATACGTACCCGGTGCAGATCGCGCAAGTGGCCATCAACCTGATCGCCTCCATGCAATACAACACGTTCCGTCAGGCCGAGGGCGTGCCCATGGCCACTACGTTTGCAACCAATCACATCCGCCAGATCGGCATCGGGCTGGCGAAAGAAGTGGTGCACCGCAGCGACCCGGAAAAACCGTACCGCAAAAAGTTGCTGCGGCATACGGAGATGCTGCTGTTTTTTGTGGGCGGCGCCGTGGTGGGCACCGTGTTTTGCCACAGGATGGCAGGCAGGGCCATCTGGGTGTCGCTGGTGCCGCTGGGGGCTGTGTTCGCGGCGCTTGTGTATGCCGACACCCGGCTGGAAAAAGGCATGACGGAACGCAAACCCGCCGGGCACTGAACGGCCCGGCACACGGCGGTGCACGAGAAAAGTACCCAGGGGCAAAGCGTGTACAACACAAAAGCTGTGGCAAAGCAGCGCAAAGCCAGCGCCGCCTCAAGCGGCGGGGCACCGCCGGCTTTGCGCAGATGCACAGGGAAAGCCGCCGCACCGGCGCGGCCCATGGCACGGCACATGCTTCGGCAGCCCTGGCATTGGGGCAGGCCCCGTGTGTACCCGCATCATGGAACGTTTTGTGCGGCATGAGGTTGCCCTGCAAGGCGTTTTCGGTTTGTGATAGAGCCCACAGCGCCCGCGCCGCCGGGGCAGGGGCGGCGCAGGCACATTGCCTTGCGAACCGCCGCGCAGGCAACCACCCTGCAGCACGATGCCGCGGCGCGGCGGCCTGTTCGCCCGTGGTGTGGAAACTTTGTGAGAGGGGAACTGCTCATGAATGAAAACTTTATCCGCGGCATTCGTATCAACTGGCAGCAGGTGGAACAAGGCAGCTATCTGCACGCCATCCCGGCGCTGCGCAGCCTGCATGCGCTGGAATTTACGGCGCCGGCCACATTGTTCGTGGGCGAGAATGGCACGGGAAAATCCACCCTGCTGGAGGCCATTGCCGTGGCCTACGGTTTCAACCCGGAGGGCGGCACGCTGAACTATCGCTTTTCCACGTATGATGAAGGATCCGGGCTGAGCAACGCTTTGCTGCCTGTAAAAGGGGTGCGGCGCGCGAAATTTGGCTGCTTTTTCCGGGCGGAAAGCTTTTTCAATGTGGCCAGCAAAGCGGAGGATTACCGCGGCCCCACCCCGAAAGAAGCGTATTATGCGCGATACGGCGGGCGCGCGCTGCACGAACAGAGCCATGGGGAAAGTTTTCTTGCCTATGTGGCAGCTTTGCCGCGCGCAGGGCTGTACTTGATGGATGAGCCGGAGGCCGCGCTGTCGCCCCAGCGCCAGCTGGCGCTGCTGGCGCATATCCACGCCATGGCGGGGCAGGGGGCTCAGTTTTTGATTGCCACGCATTCGCCCATTCTGCTGGGGTTGCCGGGTGCGCAGCTGCTGTGCTTTGACGGCGGGCGGGTGCACCCGTGCCAATGGCAGGACACGGCCAGCTATCAGGTGACGGCCGCGTTTTTGCAGCGGCGGGACGCCATGCTGCGCGAAATGCTGGACGAAGAGGGCGCGCCGTAGTACAAGAAACACAAGCAAGCTGCGCGTTTCGGATACATGGTGTGCTACGCCATGTTTTGACAGGAAAAGCGTTTTATGGTAAGCTTTGCACAAGGTAACAAAGCCAGAAAAGGGGCCCCTTTTATTCTGTGCGCCACAGCGCACAGAAGAGAGTGGGGCCCGTTTGTTCAGTGGGGCCCCGGGGACAGTAGAGCGGTTGTTAGGCATTGGGCCGGCGGTAAGGGGCTAAATGAGGCGGAG
>CAMBHV010000206.1 GCA_945867255.1 uncultured Clostridia bacterium | reverse complement strand
GATCTCGGCCGCCGCACGCACGGCCTTTTGTGTTTCCAGCGCGTCACAGGGCACCAGCACTGTCATATTGGGCAGCACACGCATAAGGGCAATATCCTCAATGCTCTGGTGGCTGCCGCCGTCTTCACCCACAGACAAGCCAGAGTGCGTCAGGCAGAATTTTACGTTTGCGTTCACATACGCCACGCTGTTGCGGATCTGCTCATACGCACGGCCCGCGCCAAACAGCGCAAATGTGGATACGAACGGCACAAGCCCTTCATGCGCCATGCCGGCCGCAGCGCACACCATATTCGCCTCGGCAATGCCAAAATCAAAGAAGCGCTGAGGATACTGCGCCTTAAACAGCTTGGTCATCGTCGCGCCGGCAAGGTCTGCGTCCAGCACCACGATCTTATCGTTGGTTTTTCCCAGTTCGCACAGTTCTTCGCCATAGGCGATGCGCAAAGATTTCCCGTCAGCCATTGTCCTGCACCCCCAGTTCCGCAAGCGCTTTTTCATATTCTTCCTGGCTGGGCGCTTTGCCATGCCAGCCCACCTGATCTTCCATGAAAGACACGCCGTGGCCCTTGTGTGTCTCGCAGCACACAAACAGCGGCTTGCCTTCGTGCGGTGTGTTCAACGCTTTCACAATAGCCTCGATGTCGTGGCCATCTTCCACGTGTACACAGGTAAAGCCAAAGGCCTCGTACTTTTTCATGGGGTCGCCAATGCTCATTACTTCGTCGTTCTTACCATCGATCTGCAGGCCGTTGTGGTCCAGAATAACGGTGAGATTATCCAACTTATAGTGCGCGGCGCTCATGGCAGCTTCCCACACTATGCCTTCCTCGATCACGCCGACGCCCACAAGAGCGAACACACGATGATCCTGGCCCTTGTATTTGGCAGCCATGGCAAGGCCGCCCGCAATGGAGACGCCCTGCCCCAGAGAGCCTGTGTTGACATCCACACCAGCCGTTTTACGCATGTCGGGGTGGCCCTGCAGGTGGCTGGACGTTTTGCGCAGCGTCCACAGTTCTTCCCGCGGGAAGAAGCCCTTGTCCGCCAAAACGGCATACAGAGCCGGGCATGCATGCCCTTTCGAGAGCACAAAGCGGTCACGCTGTTCCCAGTGGGGGTTGGCGGGGTCCACTTTCATCACATTATAATACAATGCCATCAGGATCTCCACACTGGACAGCGAGCCGCCCGGGTGGCCGGATTTTGCACAGCACAGCATCTTCAGGATATCCGCGCGAAGATGCCGGGCCTTTTCCTGCTGCAATGCAAATTCCATATTCAACAAACCTCCCCTATCATTCTGCCACAGAGGCAGCCTTGTTTTTCAGCATAACGTCGTGGGCGCCGCCCTCCACGATGCTGGTGGAAGACACCACCGTCAGGCGCGCTTTCTGCTGCAACTCAGGAATGGTGAGCGCGCCGCAGTTGCACATGGTGCTGCGCACCTTGGCAAGCGTGACACTTACACCGTCCTTCAGCGCACCGGCGTACGGCACATAGCTGTCCACGCCTTCTTCAAAGCTTAGTTTCTGGGCGCCGCCAAGGTCATACCGCTGCCAGTTGCGCGCACGGTTCGAGCCCTCGCCCCAGTACTCTTTCACGAACTGGCCGTTGATCTTCAGCTTGTTGGTGGGGCTTTCGTCAAAGCGAGAGAAATAGCGGCCCAACATCACAAAGTCTGCGCCCATGGCAAGCGCCAGCGTGATGTGATAATCGTGCACGATGCCGCCATCCGAGCAGATAGGCACATAGATGCCGGTTTCCTTAAAGTATTCGTCACGGGCAGCTGCCACTTCGATGGTGGCAGTGGCCTGCCCGCGGCCGATGCCCTTTGTTTCACGGGTGATGCAGATGGAACCGCCGCCGATGCCGATTTTCACGAAATCTGCCCCGGCCTCGGCCAAAAAGCGGAAGCCGTCGCGATCCACCACGTTACCGGCGCCCACTTTCACCTTGTCGCCGTAGCGTGCGCGGATCCATTTCAGCGTGCGCAGCTGCCATTCACTGAAGCCTTCGGAAGAATCGATGCAAAGCACATCCGCACCTGCTTCCACAAGAGCGGGCACGCGCGTTTCATAATCGCGCGTGTTGATGCCGGCGCCCACCACGTAGCTTTTGTTTTTGTCCAGAAGCTCGTTGACATTTTCTTTATGGGAATCATAATCTTTGCGGAACACGATGTACTGCAGATGCTGGTTGTCGTCAATCAGGGGCAGCGCATTCAGCTTATTGTCCCAGATGATGTCGTTGGCCTTTTTCAGCGTGGTATCCGAGGGGGCGGTGACGATTTTCTCAAACGGGGTCATAAAATCCGTCACAGGCACATCGGGGCTCATGCGGGACACGCGATAATCGCGGCTGCCGATGATGCCCAGCAGTTTTCCGTGGGCCGTGCCATCATCCGTTACGGCCACCGTAGAATGGCCTGTGCGGCGCTTCAATTCCAGAATATCGGCCAGAGTGGCGTCCGGGCGCACGTTGGAATCGCTGGTGATAAAGCCTTTTTTGTAGCTTTTTACACGCGCGATCATGGCAGCCTCATCTTCCACGCTCTGCGAACCATACACAAAGGAAACGCCGCCCTCTTTCGCCAGGGCGATCGCCATCGTGTCATTGGAAACAGACTGCATGATAGCGGACACCATCGGGATATTCAGAGAGAGCGGACATTCTTCCTGCCCTTTTTTAAATTTTACCAAAGGTGTTTTCAGGCTTACAGCCGCGGGGATACACTCGGCAGAGGAATACCCCGGCACGAGCAGATACTCCCCGAACGTACGGGAAGGTTCGCTGAAATATGTTGCCATCGTCTCGTTCTCCTTTTCGTTATGATGGGGGGCGGGGCCATACCGCGCACCCCGTTCTATTTTGAGTCTATCGTACCACAATTCGTGCATTTTCGAAAGCCTTGTTTTACCCGCGCCCGCGCCGAAAAAAGCCACAGGTGCCAACGCTTTTGTGGGCAAAACATACAAAAAGGCCCCGTGTGCCTTGCACGGGGCCTTTTTGCCTTGTGAAATGGAGTTTGAAAAGATTGTGCGGCACCCAAAACCACAGGCAGGAGAAGGCCGTGGCGGAGGAGCGGGCCCGCACTCGATGAAAAAGTGCACTTGCAGAAGCCTTGTAACTTCCTTGCAACCAAATTGTAACCCTTTTGTCATTATATGTCAAGACTTTTTTGTAATTTATTTGTAATTTTTCAATTTGTTCACATTTCGGGCTTTCCTTGCACTATGCTCTGTGGTTTGTCAGGGAAGTCTGAGCTTTCCAGCCGCAGGGTCATTGCAGCGCAGCCGCCTTCGGCTGTGTTGGAAAGCACGAGCTTTCCACCGTGGGTTGCGGCGGTGCAGCGC
>CAMBHV010000205.1 GCA_945867255.1 uncultured Clostridia bacterium | reverse complement strand
ATCTGCATTTCTTTGCGCAGCTTTAAATCCAATGCACCAAGCGGCTCATCCAAAAGCAGCACACGCGGACGGTTTACCAGCGCACGGGCAATCGCCACGCGCTGCTGCTGGCCTCCGGATAATGTAACGGTATTGCGGCGCTCGAAGCCTTTCAGGCCAACAAGCTCCAGCATCTCCATCACAGCGCGGCGAATCTCTTTTTCCTCCACCTTTTTCAGGCGAAGGCCAAAGGCCACATTCTCAAAGACATTCAGGTGCGGGAACAGCGCGTACTTCTGAAACACGGTGTTCACCTGGCGCTTATAAGGCGGAAGCGCCGTGATGTCCTTGCCATCAAAAAAGACATTGCCCGATTTCGGCTCGATAAACCCACCAATCACGCGAAGCGTGGTCGTCTTTCCGCAGCCGGAAGGCCCCAGAAATGTGACGAACTCTTTGTCGTGGATATCGAGATTGAGGCCATCCAACACGCGGTCTCCATCGAAATCGACTACAATGTCTTTCAGTGAAACGATCTTCTTTGTCTCCATTACAGATTGCATCCCCCTTTGCGGAATTTACCGAAGGGCTATCCACCCCGCGGCCCAGCGCCCATGTTACCGCCCCGCAAAAGGTTTGTTACACCACCCCATCCGGAAGGGTGGCTACAGCGGCACATCAAAACGCCAAATTTCGCCGCTCGTCCGCAAAGATCAGGAAAGCGCTTTCCCGCCTTATTGGCCGCCTGCGACTGTGTGCCAGATGCGTATACGGCACACTGCCCCTTATTATGGGGCTATGTTCACACTTTGTCAATATTATTTTTGCAAAATCTTCGCAAAATTTTCTATTTTTCCGTATTTTCCTGCCATTTTCCCCGGTTTTCCGAGTTCGTTTTTTAGCTTTTCTCCGTTTTTCTCTTATTTTCTTTATTTTTCTTCGTTTTTCTTTTCCATGTATTTCGGCTTTCATTTCCTGCTTAAACCGCAGCCAGCATATGATGTACTTCTTCCTGCACAAGTTACTTTGCGTCATTCGTTTTCCTGTTACAGCTTTTATGGATATCTCTTGCGCTCCCCCCCATAGAAAGGATATAATGATAAAATAATCATTTAAATTTCAACAACGTCTCTGCATTTTCATTGAAATCTGCCATTTGGTGCGGCAGATTTTCGGACCATCAATTACCGCCGCCGGGCCCCTGCCTGACGCGGCCGAAAGGAGGCCCCGTGCATGAAGATTATCATCGCGGGTGACGGAAAGGTAGGCCTGGCACTGACGCGCCAGCTTCTTCGCGAAGGACATGATCTTGTCGTGATCGACTCCAATCGTAATGTATTGGGACGCAGCTTGGAGCAGTATGACCTGCTCACCGTACCCGGGAATGCCGCTGCGCTGGATACCCTGCGGGAGGCGGGTGCAAATGACGCAGAGTTACTAATTGCTGCCACCAGCACAGACGAGACCAACATTCTGTGTTGCCTTGTAGCGCGACGGCTGAACCCAAAGATCCACACTATCGCACGCGTGCGCAATCTGGAGTATGCAGAGCAGTTATTCCTGATGCGGGAAGATCTTGGGCTCTCCATGAATATCAACCCGGAACTTGCCGCTGCCAGCGAGATTTTTCGCCTTTTACAGTTTCCCAGCTTCATCCAGCGCGAGACTTTTGCCAAGGGGCGTGTAGAAATCGTGGAACTTCGGGTGGACGAAGGCAGCCGCCTTTGCGGGGTGCCGCTTTCTCAGCTGGATTCCATCACACGCGTAAAAGTGCTGGTGTGTGCCGTTACCCACAATGGCAGTGTCACCATTCCAAACGGCAGCTATGTGCTTTCGGCTGGCGACCATATCCATGTGACGGCCGCAGCCGCAAACCTTGCCCGGCTTTTAAAAAATCTCGGCATCATGCGCCGCCGTGTACGTCAGGTAATGCTGGTTGGCGGCGGCCGTATTACTTATCATTTATCCAAACGTCTTTTGCAAAGTGGTGTTGGCGTAAAAATCATTGAAATTGACGCCCTGCGTGCGGCCAATCTGGCAGAAGCACTACCTTCTGCAGAGGTTATCCATGGTGACGGTTCTTCGAGGGAACTTTTATTGGCTGAAGGCCTTTCACAGGCTGATGCTTTGGTAACTTTAACCGGCATCGACGAAGAGAACATTGTAATCTCCATGTTCGGCCATTCGCAAAAAGTGCCAAAGATCGTTACAAAAATCAACCGTTTGGAATATGGTTCCATCTTTTCTGAGCTGGGTGTTGGCAGCATTGTCAGCCCAAAAGAGCTGTGTTCTAATGATATCGTGCGCTATGTGCGTGCCATGCAAAACCAGGTGGGCAGCGTACTTACACTGCACAGCATCGCCGGCGGCGAAGCTGAAGCGCTGGAATTTCGTGTGGACAGTGCTGTGCGTTATTGCGGTGTCCCCCTGCGCGACGTGCCTTTGCGCGATGGCGTATTAATTGCCTGCATCACACGCCGCGGTAAAACTATCATCCCGGACGGTGCCGCATTCTTTGAAAAAGGTGATACTGTAGTTGCGGTAACAGCAGGGGAAACCTCTGTCAACCAGATGAACGATATTTTCATGCCTTGAAGGAGCGTGCCTCATGAAAAGCCATATGATGAGCGTCATGATAGGGCGCATCCTACTGGTAGAAGCAGCATTTATGCTGCCGCCTCTGGCGCTTTGCCTATGGGATAAAGAACCACGGAACGCCATGGCATTTGCAGGGACAATTCTTCTGATGATTGCCGTAGGCAGCTTATTGACGGCTTTCGGAAAACGCAGTGCCCGGCGCGGAGAATTTGGTGCGCAGACTGGATTTGTTACAGTAGCCTTAGCGTGGATCGTTATCAGTATCTTTGGCGCTTTACCTTTCTGGTTCAGTGGCGGTATCCCTCATTTTGTAGATGCCCTGTTTGAAACCGTAAGCGGGTTTACCACCACCGGTGCTTCTATCCTTTCCGATGTGGAGGCTTTGGGCCGCGGGTTGCTTTACTGGCGCAGCTTCACCCACTGGCTGGGCGGCATGGGCATTCTGGTGTTCATGCTGGCCATTGTCAATATGGATAAAAATACCGGCACGATGAACCTGATGCGTGCAGAAAGCCCTGGCCCCAGTGTAGGCCGCTTCACACCGCGTCTTGGACAAACGGCCCGCATCTTATATGCGATATATTTAGCCATTACCGTGTTGTGTGTTGGCTTTCTTTTGATTGGCGGTATGCCGCTGTTCGATAGCCTGTGCACTGCATTCGGAACTGCCGGCACAGGTGGGTTTGGTGTCCGGAATGACAGTCTTGCTTCCTACTCTCCTTACCTTCAAAATGTATGCACGGTGTTTATGCTGCTGTTCGGAGTGAATTTCAGCGTAT
>CAMBHV010000204.1 GCA_945867255.1 uncultured Clostridia bacterium | reverse complement strand
TGGCTGCAATGGCAAAGCCCACATCAAATTCACCGCGCTCGGACACATACATGTAAAGCGCCACGCTGAGGCTTCCGCCCGAACGGGTGAACGCAGCAAACACGTTGGAGGCTACCACTGTGCCCACACCCGCCGTGAACAACAGCGCGGCAGATTCCCCCACGATGCGCCCAATGGCCAGAATGCAGCCTGTAACAATGCCGTCCAAAGAGGAGGGCAGCACGATGGTGCGAATCATATGCCATTTTGACGCGCCCAGGCCCAGTGCGCCTTCGCGATAACTTTGGGGCACGGTTTTCAGGGATTCCTGTGTGGTGCGGATGATGGTGGGAAGAATCATTACCACCAGCGTGCATCCGCCGGATAAAAGGCTTGTCTGAAACCCCAGCATCTGGCAGAAAAACAACATGCCCACAAGGCCGTACAAAATAGAAGGGATGCCGGCCAGGGTTTCCGTGGCAAATTCCACCGCTGCGGCAAAGCGCCGGTTTTTAGCGTATTCTGTCAAATACACCGCTGCACCCACGCCCAACGGCAAAGAGATCAGCAGCGTGAACACGATCAGATACAGCGTATTCAAAATGTTGGGTAAAATGCCGATGGTTCCCTTCATCATGCTGGGCGAAGTGCTGAGCAATTGCCACGTAACATGCGGCAGGCCCCGCACAAGGATATATCCGATCAGCGCCACCAACAGTACGATGGTAATGCCCGCCCCCAGCAGAACAAGCCCTTTCATCACACCGTCATAGACACGGCGGCGCGCCGGGCGCTTTTCAAATTCATCCATTTTTCTCCCCCCGTTTCAGGAAGATGTTCAGCACAACATTGATGATCATGATAAAGCAGAACAGCACCAGTGCGATGCTGAACAGCGCCTGACGCTGCAGGCCGCTGGCATAACTCATCTCCTTGGAGACGGCAGTGGTCAGGAACGTAACGCTTTTAAACAGCCCTGGCATGTTTGCCACGTTGCCCGCTACCATCATCACGGCCATGGCTTCGCCCACAGCGCGCCCGATGCCCAGCACCACACCTGCAGCAATGCCGCTTTTGGCAGCCGGAATGCTTACTTTAAACACGGTTTCCATTTTAGAGGCGCCCAGCGCAAGGCTGGCCTCTTCATATTCGGGCGGAACGGCCAGCAGAGCCGTTTCACTGACAGAGATGATGCTGGGCAAAATCATAACTGCCAGCACCAGAATAGCAGCCAGAAGGCACGTGCCGTTTTTCAGTTGAAACACGTCCATCACTGCCGGCACCAGCACCATCATGCCCACAAGGCCATACACCACGCTGGGAATACCGGCAAGCAGTTCCACAGCAGGGCGCACGATGCCCGCCGCGCGTTTGGATGCCACTTTGGAAAGATATACCGCACACATCAGGCCCACCGGCACGCCCAGAAGCGACGCACCCAGCATGCCCCATACGCTGGTAAGAATAAACGGAAGAATACCGAATTTGGGTTCGGCAGCCGTGGAAGCCCACTGAGTGCCAAATAAAAAGTCGGCAAGGCCTATTTCACGAATGGCCGGAAGCCCCGCCACCACAAGATACGCCGTGATCAGCACCACAGCCGCAATGCTGACGATGCCGCAGAACAGGAACACACCGTTCATCACGCGATCCATCGCCTGGCGAAACCTGTATAACCGTGAAAGACCGGCTTTGCTTGTTTGCCCCATGGATTAACTGCCCCTTTCCTTAAAGCGCCGGAAGCCGGCACACGGCCGGCTTCCGGTTCCTGTTCGCCTGTATGGTTATTTTGCCAGGGGCACAGCGCCTGCCTGGGCAATCAGTTCGTCAGCCTCGCCGCCGATGGCAAAGTCGATGAACGCCTGTGCTGCATCGCTGAGCTGTGCATCCTTCTTCGTTACGAACACGAACGGACGCTGAATGGTGTACGTGCCGTCCTGCACGGTAGCTTCGGTAGCCTCAACGCCATCCACTGTCACGGCCTTCACCTGGTCGTCCACTGCGGAGAGCGAGGCGTAACCAAACGCATTGGGGTTTGCCGCTACGGCCGCCAGCACAGCACCGGTGCTGGTGAGTTCCTGTTCATACACGCAGGCGTCTTCCACACCTACGATGCTCTCAAAGCCGTCGCGCGTACCGCTGCCGGCCTCACGGCCTACCAGCACAACAGGCGCATCCGGGCCGCCCACTTCGCTCCAGTTCGTGATCTCGCCCGTGGCAAGGCCCTTGATCTGTTCCAGCGAAAGGTCTTCCACTGTGTTTTCGTTGTTCACCACGATGGCAATGCCGTCCAGTGCAAACACGGTGGCATCCAGGGTCTCCGCCTCATCCTCTTTCAGCGCGCGGCTGGAAAGGCCAATGTCCAGCGTACCCTCGCTGGCGCCGGTGATACCTGCGCCGGAACCCGTGGGATCATAGGTAACGTCCACATCCGGCTGAGCCTCTTTAAAAGCCTCTGTCAGGATGCCGATCACGCTCTCCACGGAAGTGGAGCCACCGGTGGTCACTTTGCCGCTGAGGGCCGTGCCCTCAGAAGAACCCTGCGCCTCAGAAGCAGATGTGCTGCCCTGTTCCGCAGTGGAAGAAGGCGTGCTGCCGCACGCAACAAGCGTAAGCGCCAAAGCGCCCGCAAGCAGAAAAGCTACGATACGTTTCATGTTGAATCTCTCTCCTTGTCTGATCTGGTCCATTTCTCTTTGGGACGCGTTTAGTATAGCCCTCACCCTGTAAAATTCGAAAGCAGGCTCACGTCAAAGTTGTGTAAAAGCTATGTCAGCTTCCTCAGGTACAAAAGAAACAAAAAAGGCCCCGCAGGCCCCAAAGGGCCTGCAAGACCTGTGTAAAATAGAAAGAAAAGGAGATGCCCTGTTTTATACAGCGCACACCGCCTGCTCAAACAGCTTGTGAAGCACCTCTGCCATAATGTCCACACCCCGCCGGATGGCATCTTCCGATGGAGTGGAAAAATTCAGCCGCACACTTTGACAAGGCGCGCTGTCGTCCACATAAAAAGCACTGCCGGGAATGACGGCCAGCTTGTGTTCCAAACAGGCCTGCACAAATTCCGGCACACGCACAAGCTGCGGCAGCGTCACCCACAAAAACATGCCGCCCTGCGGCATCTGGAAAGAGAGCTGCGGGCATTTTTCCTGCAAAAGCTGCGCCATCAGCGCCGCCTTGCGGCCGTATAGTGCACTTGCTGCGCGGATATGCGCGTCCATATCCGTATGGCGCAGCACCTCTGCACACACGCGCTGCGACCACACGTTCGTATGCACGTCCGCCCCCTGTTTTGCCACCACCATGCTTTTTGCCAGCGCGGCGTCGCATGCGCAAAACGCAAGGCGCATGCCCGGGCACAAAATTTTGGAAAAGCTGGCC
>CAMBHV010000203.1 GCA_945867255.1 uncultured Clostridia bacterium | reverse complement strand
GAGACAGGTTTAGTATAGCATAATATTTAGCGAAATACCATGACGAAAAGAGAATGATATGAGTGTTCTTCTTATCCTGCGATAAAAAACAACCGGAAAGCTCGAATGAGCTTTCCGGTTATAAGGTTATCACTTGGTAAAAATTCACTCAGGGGTTCTGCACGGTTTGCAAAAAGGTGCGCAAGCGTGCATTTTGCGTTTCTTCAAACAGCTGCTGTGGTGTTCCGCTTGCCTCTACCACACCGTCAGCCATAAAGATTACTTTATCAGACACTTGGCGTGCAAATTCCATCTCGTGGGTTACCACAATCATGGTGGTATCTCCGCTTTTTAACGACCGAATCACTCTTAGTACTTCGCCTGTTAACTCCGGGTCCAGGGCGCTGGTAGGTTCATCAAAGCAAAGAATATCCGGCTCCAGAGCCAGCGCACGTGCGATTGCCACGCGCTGTTGCTGCCCACCAGAGAGTTGGCATGGATAACTGTCTTTTTTTTCTGCAAGGCCCACGCGTTCCAAAAGAGCCAAAGCCTTTTTTTCGTTGTTGCAAAACGTATCTGTGCTAACCTTTTCTCCTTTTTGCTTTGCCAATTCCCGACTGCGCAAATTGGGAGCCAACGTGATATTCTGCAACACCGTGTACTGCGGAAACAGATTGAATGATTGAAACACTAAGCCGAAATGCAGGCGTTTGCTTCGAATAGCCTGGGCAGAAAATTTTTCTGCTTGTGCTGCATCGAATAGCACTTCTCCGTTCACAGCAATAGAGCCCTTTTGCGGAGTTTCCAAAAAATTCAAACACCGTAACAGAGTGGTTTTCCCGCTGCCGGAAGATCCAATAATGGAAAGGACTTCACCTTTTTCCAAGGAAAAGCTTACTCCGCGCAATACAGCTTGCCCACCATAATCTTTTGTAAGATCTCGAACTTCCAGTACAGACATGACTTACCCCTTATAATAATCCAGTTTCTTTTCCAGTGCGCGCAGCGCCAGCGTCAATAAGCCGCTAAACAGCAGATAGAACACACCCGTATAAAATAGGGGCCATAACAATGCGTACTGTTTTACGATGTTTTGTGCCGCTTGGATCAATTCACTAACTGCAATAACGCGCGCCAGAGATGTATCTTTTACCAATGTAATGATCTCGTTTCCCATGGGCGGCACAATGCGCTTAATCACCTGTAGCAAAACAACACGAAAGAATATTTCTCTGTCTGTCATGCCCAACACCTGGCCGGCTTCGTACTGGCCTTTGGGGATGCTTTCGATGCCACCACGATAAATTTCGGAAAAGTAAGCAGCATAGTTGATAATGAAAGCGGCCAACACAGCCGCCATACGGCTTTGCATCGGTATTCCAAAGGCAAGGCCCGGCACATAAAACACAATAATCACCTGTAGCATCAATGGCGTGCCGCGTATTACCCAAATAAAGGCTCGCGTTAACCAGCGCAGCGGCTTAAAACGGCTCATAGAGCCAAAGCAAACCACTAGGCCAAGTGGTAAAGACGCCACCAATGTAATGAAAAAAATCAGACAGGTTGTGCCAAAGCCCTCTAAAAGCTTCAGCGTTACAGCAGTGAAAGACATGTTGAACAAACGCTCCTAATTAAAACCCGAATGAAGACTTTTGGAATACTTCTCTGCTTTGTATTACTCGCTTTTTTCTAACAATACCAGCACAGAAGGATATTTCTGTTGAAGCTCATCTACAACACCTTCGTCAGTAAGCTCCTGCAAAGCTTCATTCACTTTTTCTACCAGATTGGAACCTTTGCGGAAACCAATGCCATATTCCTCTTTGCTGAGTTCAATACCATCTACCACCATAAGGTCGCTGTAACTGGTTCCGTCGCCTACAGAGGCATACGCCATCACCGCGTCGATTACGGCGATATCAGACGTACCGGATTTTACTTCCATTAAGGCATCGCTTTGAGCGCCAACGGCCACAAGTTCTGCCTGACTGAGATTTTCATCCGCTTCCACAGCTTTCTGACCTGCGCTTTCCGCTTCTACTGCAATGGTAGCATCTGTCATGTCTGCCGCGGTCTTGTAGGTTTCAGCATCTTCGGCGCGGATCACACATACCTGCATGTTGCCGCTATATGGTACGCTGAAATCTACATTCTCTTTCAGTTCATCCAAAATGGTCATACCATTCCAAATACAATCAATGTTCTTACTTTGCAGTTCGATTACTTTCTGATCCCAATCGATTTCAACAAATTCAGGCGTAACACCAATCTTTTCACAAACAGCTTCTGCCAATTCTGTATCAAAGCCAACCAGCTTGTCGGGGTCACTTTCATCATAATAGTTCATGGGCTGGAACAGAGTGATGCCAATTTTCAATGTGCCCTTTTCCTGAATATATGCAAGGTCATCCGCTTCTTCACCTTGCTGACTGCCGCATCCAGTTAAAGCGACACCCAACATCATAATGCTTAAAATCCCTGCCAACAGCTTTTTCATTTTTCATTTCCCCCTCATCATGTTATTTGCTCGTTTGGTATGAGTGCATTATACTTTATTATTTTATCAAAGTAAAGTAGTAAATTATACTTTTTCCATTCTGTACAATTTGTTCGAGTCGCAAAGCAAATATGTTGTGCAATTGCGCACAAAGCAGCGTTCTTTTCGTGAGATGCGAATTATCTGTGATAGTTTGTGCCTTGTCCAAATGCCCATTTAAACGATGATAGCTTATTTTTTAATAAAATGAAAAAAGCTGCAGGCCATATGGCCTGCAGCTTTTTTTATATTCATTTGATTATTTTCGCTTGGCTGCAGCACGTTTTTCCCATGTTACCCAAAGCGGACCGGCAATGCACACAGAACTGTACACGCCAGAGACCATTCCGATAATAAGCGGGAACGAGAACGTAAAGATACTGTCCAAACCGAATGCAACACTTACCACACATACCGTACCCAACGCTAACAATGTGGTGAGAGTGGTATTAACGGTACGGCGCAGACTTTTATTGATTCCCGTGTTCACAAGCTCGGAAAAATTAGCATGTTTTTTACCCAAGAGGGACTCGTTTTCCCGAATGCGGTCGTAAATTACCACCGTATCATTGATGGAATATCCCAGAATCACCAGCATGGCGGCAATAAAGTTCCCGTTCAGAGGAATACGCAGCACTACAAAAATGCCAAATATTACTACCATGTCGTTCAAAAGGGCTACTACACCAGTTACAGCACCATGCAGCCCACCAATATTTTTAAAGCGAATCGAAATGTAAATAAGAATAAGAACAGCTGCCACAAGAATAGCAACAATGCTTTTTGCAAAAAACTCTCCGCCCAAAGTGGGGTTTACATTGGTGATGGAAAGTTGCTGGAAATTATT
>CAMBHV010000202.1 GCA_945867255.1 uncultured Clostridia bacterium | reverse complement strand
GCAAAAGCGAAAATGCTGCGAAATAGATGATTACGGCAATGATAATCTCAATTACTTGCGGTGCAAAGCCATACAGCTGCATATTAAAGCCGCCCTGGTTCAGATACGCCATAAACAGGCCCGCGAAAATAATACCAATGGGGTTGTTCAGGCCCAACAGCACAACGGGGATGCCATTGAAGCCTTCCGCCGCCAGCGTATCCACCACTTCAATCCCCTTGCCAGCACCCGCCAGATACAGGCACGCGCCGCCAAGCGCGCACAACGCGCCGGCAATAACCATGGAAAGGATGATGCTGCGTTTTTCGTTGATGCCCGCGTATTTTGCTGCGTCCCGGTTATAGCCGCAAGCCTTCAGCTCGTAGCCGAACTTCGTTTTTTCAATCAGAAAATAAATAACGATACCCGCCAGCACCGCCACAAAGATGCCTGCATTCACACTGGAAGCAGACGCGCCGGAACGGAAGATCTGATCCATCCCCAGCTTAGGCGCATTGGCATTGGCAGCCACCGGAAGCGACTGGTTTTTCTGCGAATCGAAGATTGTCTGCACCACAAGGAAGTTCACACCGTACATGCCAATGTAGTTCATCATAATACAGGCGATCACTTCGTTCACATTACACACGGCTTTCAAAAAGCCCGGCACAAAGCCCCACACGGCGCCGGCCAGCATGGCACCCAAAAGGCAGGTAAGCCATAACAAGGGGCCGGGGATAAACGTGCACTTTACGCCAATCAGTACTGCCACATAGGCGCCCACTACAAACTGGCCCGGGCCGCCGATATTGAACAGGCCGGTTTTGTTGGCAAAGCCCACGGAAAGGCCCGTGAGAATGATGGGCGTAGCAGAATAAAACACCTGCCCCAGGTTTTTCATGTCGGAAAATGCACCGGTAAGAATGGAAATAAACCCATTCACTGCATTGGCGGGGTTGGAGATGAGCAACACCACAAAGCCCACCGCAAGCCCGCATAAAATGGCCAGAACAGAGCCCATAAAGCTGACAAAGCCCGCTTTCTGCACAAGGGGCGTTTTTTGCTTTTTGTTCATTTCACTGCCCCCCTTTTCGAACCAGCCATATACAGGCCCAATTCCTGCACTGTGATGGCCTTGGGGTCAAGGTCCGCCACGATCTGGCCTTCATAAATCACAAGAATGCGGTCGGAAAGCTGCATCACTTCATCCAGTTCCAGGCTAACAAGAAGAATGCCCTTGCCTGCATCGCGCTCTGCCACAATTTTTTTGTGAATATACTCAATGGCACCTACATCCAACCCGCGTGTGGGCTGCACGGCAATCAACACATCCGGGTCACGGTCGATCTCTCGCGCCACAATGGCTTTCTGCTGGTTACCACCAGACATACTGCGCGTAACGGTGCGCGCGCCCTGGCCGGAACGAATGTCAAATTTGCCAATCAGTTCATCTGCATACTGATAAATAGCGTCATACTTCAAAAAGCCTTTTTGGCAAAAGCGCGGCTCGAAATAACTTTGCAACACAAGGTTATAGGCAAGGTTATAATCCAGCACAAGGCCATGGCGATGTCTATCCTCCGGGATATGGCCAAGGCCACTTGTGTTGCGCGTGCGGATATGGGCATGGGTGATATCTTCGCCTTTCAGCATCACCTTTCCCTCATCCGGTTCCCGCAAGCCGGTCAGTGCATAAACCAGTTCTGTCTGGCCGTTGCCGTCTATGCCCGCCACGCATACGATTTCGCCGCGGCGCACCTGAAAGCTTACATGGTCTACCACATTCTTGCCCGTACGTTTTGAGCGCACACACACATCCTGCGCCTGCAACACCACGTCTGTGGGGTGAGCCGGGCCTTTTTCCACCACAAGGTTCACCTTGCGGCCCACCATCATCTCACTCATTTCTTCCTTGGAGGTGCTGGCCACATCCACCGTACCGATGCACTTGCCCTTGCGCAGCACCGTACAGCGGTCTGCCACGGCTTTGATTTCATTCAGCTTGTGCGTGATGAACAGAATGCTTTTTCCTTCCTTGACGAGCTCTTTCATGATTTTCATCAGTTCGTCAATTTCCTGCGGTGTCAGCACCGCAGTGGGTTCGTCAAAAATCAGGATCTCGTTTTCACGGTACAACATTTTTAGAATTTCCACACGCTGTTGCATGCCCACGCTGATATCAGAAATCAGGGCATCCGGATCCACACGGAAGCCATAACGCTCCGAAAGGGCCATAACTTTCTCGCGCG
This sequence comes from uncultured Clostridia bacterium, assembly GCA_945867255.1. Classification (GTDB taxonomy): domain Bacteria; phylum Bacillota; class Clostridia; order Oscillospirales; family Ruminococcaceae; genus Ruthenibacterium. The sequence goes on along the minus strand of CAMBHV010000202.1, from coordinate 1,151 downwards.
CTTTATCCATTTTCAAGAAGCCGCCCTGGGTGCTTTCCACGCCCAGGATAATGTTTTCCAGCACCGTGAAATTGTGCACCAGCTTAAAATGCTGATGCACCATACCAATGCCAAGCCTGTTGGCATCGTTTGGGTCTTTCAACTGCACTACTTCGCCATTTTTCTTGATGACGCCTTTTTCCGGCTGATACATGCCGAACAAAACGCTCATCAGTGTAGATTTTCCCGCACCGTTTTCACCCAAAAGCGCATGGATCTCGCCTTTTTTGAGCTGCAACGTTACATCGTCGTTCGCTATGATGCCCGGGAACTCTTTTGTGATGCCGCACATCTCGATGATGTAATCCATTTCGTCCTCCTATTTCCATGCCGTTCTCACGCCATGCCTGCCGCACGGTTTTCTGCTTCCATTATACGGGAATTTAGGAGTGAACACAAGAAAAATGTATGATTGACAAAGCCTTTCTGTACAGGTACAATAAGATTCGGCCCGAATGGGAATTTGTTATGCGGGTATGGCGGAATTGGCAGACGCGCCAGACTTAGGATCTGGTGCCGCACGGCGTGCAGGTTCGACCCCTGTTACCCGCACCAAAGCAATATAATCCGAACTTGTTTCCGGCAGGGAACTGGTTCGGATTATTTGTTTTTTCACCCATTATGAAACTGACTATTTTCAAAATGTATCTTCGGCTTATAGGGCGTAATACGGCAATATATTGAATGGAGGCAAATACATAGAAAAGTGCAAAAAAGCTACCCTTATTTATTTAGAAGATGGTATGCTGTTAAGCAAAAAAGATTATTCTTCATGGAAAGAAATACAGGACGAATATTATGAAAAGTATACAACCAATCTAACGCCTATGACCTGTCAGGATATGATTTCCTTTTTTGAAATGGATTTTGGAGATGAAGAATACTGGCCATTTTCCCGAAAAAGAATTGTTAAGTTCTTTGAAAGCGATGAGCTTGTGATTCAATCAGAACAATAACCTTTGTTTATCGATTCGATTCAGCCAGGCTTTATTGAGTATAAAATTTGTTTGCCGGTTTTCCGCGCTTTTTGAGGGGAAATAGCAAACTCAGTCATGGCCGCCAAGGTTTCAGTGCATGGCGCTTTCAGCGTCAACCTTGACAGCCTCGTTTGG
>CAMBHV010000201.1 GCA_945867255.1 uncultured Clostridia bacterium | reverse complement strand
CAGTTCTCAACAGAGTACGACACAGAGCTTTCCTTATTTTCTTCTGAATCTTTCAGTGCGGCGGTCAAAAAATCACTTTTCACTGTAGAAACTGGAAATACGAGCTGCTGATCATCTATTATAAATTGGTACTGTCCATATTGAGAGTTTCTCCACTGCAACTGAACACCGCTGTAAATTCCAGCACCAAGAAGAAATATGAATAAAGCCGCGCACAGAAGGTGTTGCCAGCCCACTTTCCTTCTATAGGAAACAGGAACTGCTTTAGATAATGTATTCCGGATTTCCGATTTTTTCTCTTTGTCCAGAAAAACGCCATCGAACATTTCTTTATAGATATCAGTTGTTTGCAATGTTTTCGTCCCCCAATTCCGTTTTAAGTAGTTTTCGCGCTCTGCTTAACCGCATAAACTCACCTGACGGCGTGATAGCCAGGATTCTTGCTATTTCGGCTGGTTTATATCCAACATAATAATGTAGATATATGACAGCACGATATATCGGTGGTAATTCCTTCAGCAATTCTTGCAGTTCAAGTCTCTCTGCGCTATCACCACTCACAATACGGCAGTCATCCGCTTCTGTCATGTTTGCAGACCGCTTATTTTTCCGTAAACAGTCCTTGCAGTAGTTTGCTGTGATCTGTGCCAAAAGCGCCTGCTCTTTATCCGGCATCAATGTAAGATTGCGAGACATCAGACGTAGAAATACTTCTTGTACGGCATCTTCGGCATCGTGGGGATTCAAGAAAAAACTATAGGCCAAGCGATATACGTCATCGCTGTATGTGTCATACAGGTGAAGAACTTCCTCCCGATCCACTATGTTCCCTCCAGCTTGTTTTTCTGTTCAATAATATAACGTGCAATGCTGCACTTTTCACACAGGTAAGTGAAAGATTACAAACTTTTTACGTCGTCATTACAATAAAAGCAGGTAAGGAAACGGATGGGGCCGCCTTGGGCGGCCCCTTATTTTTTTGCTTCATATACCTCATCCTTTCAGTTGTTCTTCCGGCTTGGTGGTCATCAGGCGGTAGAGCTGCGTATCCTTGGGGAAGTTGTTGGTAAAGGGCACCAGATTTCCTGCGCAGCGGATCAGGCCGCAGCCAGCAGGCACGTTGGTGATGTACCCCAGCTGGGTGTCCGAGATGTTCAGCAGTTTGGTCAGCTCTTCCCGGTCGGTGGCGCTCTGGTTAAGCATGATCAGGAATTCCGAGTTGGCCAGCATCAGGCGGGCGGTATCAGAGCGCAGCAGTTCATCCACGTTCTGGGTCATACCGGTGATCAGGCCGTTGTACTTGCGGATGCGCTTCCAGAGCTTATAGAAGAAATTGGCGCTGTACTCGTACCGGAACAGGAATACCGATAGGTCAGACTCTTTCGAGTCTTTCGCCCCGGTCCACACCGTGCAAGCAGCTTTCACTGCACACGGCGTTCCATGGGATAAGTTTTTCATTGTTAATGTAGTCACTTTCAAAGTAAGGATTTTGTTTGTTTTTTATAACGTAATGGCGGGAAGATTGGCGCTTGAACGCCAACGGTTGATTTTATCAAGACAGGGTTTCTTAAAGCAATCTGTTTTTCGCAGGTAGTACTGAATACTTTCTGGTGTGGTCGAATGGATAAGCCTGTGCACATCCACATGGACTATACGCAAGTTTGAGTACTGGTCTGTTCCGCCTAAATGCCTCGGCAGAAAATGATGGCAGTGTACTTCTTCCGCGGATAATAATTTCCCCGTGATTTCACACTTTCCTTTGGAGGCCACAAATCTCGCCAGACGGTTATCGCAGTATTCCACGCTCCGCGAGGGTGAGATGCTGGTTCCAAGTTCAAACAGAACATCCGCATATTCCTCTTTACAAAGCATGTCGTGTATCTTGCGTCTGCCCTCGGGGGTATATTGATTGATGGATGGTCTGTGGCACATAGGGCTTTTGTGCTTGCAGTATGCTACGGGAGCGATAATAAATCCATTTATATACCTTACTTGCTTGGACTTTCCATATTTTCGGAGTATATAAGCATCCGTTCCACCTTTTGGTTTACTTGGCTTTTCCTTCGTCAGCGAGTTTCTCCCTGCACAGCGGCATTTCATGGTTTTGTCTATGCTGATAAATATACGGTGCATATCCTCATTTACCATCGTTGCCATGCTATAATATTCATGTATACCTACAACGGCTTGGTTGTAACGGTTCACAAAAATATGTTGGGCGGATGGGTTACCATAATCATGACAGGCTTGCACCATAAGAGCCTTCAACGCTTTCTGCTGGCTCTTTCGTGCTTTATCTGCCATGTGCGATTTTATAACCCATTTCTGCCCTTTGGGTGTAAGTTTGAATTTGATACCCAGAAATTCGCTGTAGGATTCCTCTAGATTTGTGATTTTGGATTTCTCCGGCGAGGTCTCAAGGTGAAGCCGTTCCAGAAGCCAGCGCTCTACTGCAATTTTCAGCCGCTTGGCCGCATAGTAGTTCCGGCAAAACAGCTTGAAATCGTCCGCGTATCGCACTATGTATACGTGCTTCAAGTTACTCCGTTGGAGTTTTGTGTTTCCACTTGGCCGATAGAGCATTCCGTCAGGCCCAGTGCGCCATATTTCACTTGGGGATGGATTCTGAATCGGCATGCCAGCCCATTGGCTGTGTATCCACCAGTCAAGTTCATTGAGTACGATGTTCGCAAGCAATGGGCTGAGGACACCGCCTTGTGGTGTTCCCTCCTGTGGAACGGTTCGCTTCCCGTTTTCCTCAATCGGCGCTTTTAGCATTTTGCTTATAACTCGCAGCAGGCTTTTATCCTGTATTCCCAGGCTCCAAAGCTGTTTTAACAGTTTCCCATGATGGACATGGTCAAAGAAACCCTTGATATCCACATCAACCACATAATGATACCCATTTACCTGTGCCAGCTTATAGCACATGGCAACAGCTTGTTTACAGTTTCTGTTTGGACGAAAGCCGTAACTGTACCTGTGAAACTTCGCTTCACAGATTGGCTCTAAAACTTGCAAAATGCTCTGTTGCACTAACCTGTCCAGCACAGTCGGAATCCCTAATGGGCGCAATTTTCCATTCGATTTAGGAATGTATACGCGCCTGACAGCTTTGGGCTGATAATTCAGCAATTTCTCCTGCACTTTTCCTATTAGTTCGGCATCTTCAAGCCCCGCATAGTCGGAGAAGGTTTTTCCATCGACACCGGGAGTATTGCTCCCCTTGTTGCTTTTCAGATTGCGATATGCCATCCGGATGTTTTGCGGACTGGCAATAATCGGCATAAGATTATGGAATTTCTTTTTCATTATCCCCTGCCGATATAATTCGTCTTGAATTTCTACCATATTGTAGTATTCGGCGTGCCGAATACTATTCCGC
>CAMBHV010000200.1 GCA_945867255.1 uncultured Clostridia bacterium | reverse complement strand
CATTTGCAGCGCAAATTCATCCACGCCATCTGTCAGGAACAGCACATCATATCCTTTATCCAGAACGCGCTCGGCGGCGGGCAGTTTGGCCAGCAGGGCTGTGCTTTCGCCCGCGGCGTAATAAATGTAGGGCTGGCCTTCGGGCATGGCCTGCACATATTCGCGCAGCGTGACAAGCTTATCCTCTTTGGCGCTGTGGAACAAAAGCAGATCCTGCAGTTGTTCTTTATTTGCGCCGAACGAAGTGTAGCAGCCCATTTTCAGCTGCAGGCCGAAGTTGGAAAAGAATTTTTCGTACGCTTCGCGGTCGTTTTTGAGCCATGTGGTCAGCTCGTTTTTGATCTTGCGCTCCAGCGAAGTGCGGATGAGCTGCAGCTGATTGTCGTGCTGCAGCATTTCGCGGCTGATGTTCAGCGAAAGATCAGCGGAATCCACAAGGCCTTTCACAAAGCTGAAATGGTCCGGCAGAAGGTCTGCGCATTTTTCCATGATCAGCACGCCGCTGGCATATAGCTGCAGGCCTTTTTCATATTCTTTGCTGTAATAGTTATACGGCGCGTGGGAGGGTACAAACAGCAGCGCATTGTACGTGGCCGTGCCCTCCGTTTTGGAAAGCATCACTTTGGCCGGTGCGGCATAATCGCTGAATTTCTGTTTATAGAAATCGGCATATTCCTCATCGGTTACTTTTTTCTTGTCGCGCTTCCACAGCGGCACCATGCTGTTCAGTGTTTCATCTTCGGTATAGCTCTCGTATTCGGGCGCTTTATAGTTGCCGTTTTCGTCTTTGTCCGTTCCTTCAATGGGGCGTGATTTTTCACGCAGCATGCGGATGGGCCAGCGGATGTAATCCGAATACTTTTTTACAAGCTCCACAAGGCGCCAGTCGTCCAAAAATTCGCTGTAATGATCTTCGCCTTCATCTTCCTTGATGACAAGGATTACGTCTGTGCCGCAACTCTCCTTCTCACAGGGAGATACCGTGTAGCCCTCTGCGCCGCTGGATTCCCATTTCCATGCCTCATCCTGGCCGTGCGCACGGCTGATGACAGTAACCTTTTTTGCCACCATGAACGCGGAGTAGAAGCCCACGCCGAACTGGCCGATAATATCGACCTTTGCATTGGGTTCATTGTTTTGCTTGAAATCCAGGCTGCCGCTTTTGGCAATGGTGCCAAGGTTCTTTTCCAGCTCATCCTTGGTCATGCCGATGCCGTTGTCGCTTACGGTAAGTGTGCGGGTGTCTTTATCGACCGAAAGACGGATGAGAAGGTCTTTCTTTTTCACATCCACGCTGTCGTCCGTGAGGCTGCGGAAATATAGTTTGTCGATGGCGTCGCTTGCGTTCGAAATCAGCTCGCGCAAAAAGATCTCCTTATGCGTATAGATCGAATTGATCATCAGATCAAGCAGGCGCTTCGATTCCGCTTTGAACTGTTTGGTTGCCATAGTGTTCCATCGTCTCCTTTTTACTCTTAGCACTCAAAACACAAGAGTGCTAATTCATCATACACCAAAGCGTATGAAACTGCAAGGCTTTTTTCGGAAAAAGCCGGTACAAAGCGTACACAGGGCTGCACAAATTTCCTGAAAAGCTTGCGCTCACGGCGCTTTTGTTGTACTATAATAGATAAAATGCCCGTGGTATGAAGTGCAGGGGCATTTCAAAAAAGAAGAGAAAACGACTACAAGCAATTATAAAAAAGGCGGTGTTTTTTGTGCCTAATCATGATTTCTTTTCCGGGGAAGGCTTTGAGCAGGATCCGGTGAAGAATGGCCCGGCGTCGGGCAATGCCGACGGCGGCAGTTTTGACGACGCCTTTGCCGGCATGCAAAAACTGGATCTGTTTAATGAAGAACCCAGCGCCCCGGAGGCGGATGTACCCGGCGTAACACAGATGTTTGAGCCGGTGGGCCAGCAGCCTGCTGCACCTCAGAAGAATATTGGCGAGATGGTGTTCGGAGATTTGTTTGCCGACGAGCCGGCTCCTGCGGCAGATGCCGTGGAAAGCGTGCCGGTGGAGATTCCTCTGGAGACAGTGGGCGTGCCCGGTGCGCCCCAGCCCCTCGTGCAGGAAGTGACATTCGACAACGAACTGCAACCCGCAGACGCAGCCGGGGCTGTGGCCCCTGCGGCAGAAAGTGCGGCGCAGGCTGCCCCTGCCCAGGAAACCTCCCGTTTCCCGCAGGACCCCATGCCCAAGCGCAGCCCTGCAAAGCCCATCGACTGGAATGCGGACCTTTTGAGCCGCAAGCGTCCGGCGCCTGCACCTGTTCCGGCAGCGGCCCCGTCAGCCCAGCCGGCAGAGGGCAGCCCCGCCTGGAAGCAGCTGCTGGATAACGCGGTAAAAGACGCCCCGGCGGATACGGAGGCCACCAAGGTGTTTGAACCGGTGGCACCCGCGGCCCCTGCGGCTCAGGCTCAACCGGCGGCCAGTGCGGCCCCGGCCGCCCCGGCGGAGGATTTTTCCTCGCTTGCGGCGCCTCAGGCTTCAAAAACCAGCACCAACGCGGTGGAACTGACAGGCCCGGTGTTGTTCGATTTCGACCAGCCGGACCCGCGGTTTGATACGCCCGCGCAGCCGCAGGCAACGCAGCCTGCCCCGGCGCAGCCCGACCCGGCCCCGGCGCAGCCTGCCGTGCAGCCATTCAGCGAAGAGGGGTTTGCGCCCTTGAGCGAAGACGGGTTTACATCGCTGGACGGCTTTGGTGAGCAGAACTTCGGCGCGCAGGATTTGGACGCAAATGCGTTTGAGACAGGTGTGTTTGACGCACCCGGCGCCCAGCAGGACGCATTGGAAGACACAGGGTTTGATATTGGTGCCTTCCAGGCTGCTGCAGAGGCCCAGGTTGGCGGCGCAGATGATTTCGCTGCCCAGGTGGCCCAGACCTCGGATGATATCTTCGGCAACCTGTACGATGCAGACCCGGACGACGATGAAGAAGACTCTGTGCTTACATCGAGAGAGCGCCAGCGCCGCCAGGGCGGCGGCTCGGGCGGGAACCGCCCGCCGCAACGCACAGGTGGCGGCAAAAAGTCCGGCAAGGGTGGCAAAAAGGGTATGGCCATTTTTGCGTGGATCGGCCTTGTGCTGATTGCCCTGATCGCCATTTTGCTGTTTGCCATTTTGAGCGGCGGCGATGACAAGGATAACTCCGTTCCGTCCAGTTCTACGGTAAGCACTTCTTCGGTGCCCACGGCAACGCCTACGCCGACCCCCGTGCTGGAGCCCATTCCGCGCGACGAGTGGTACATGAAGCTTGTGAATAAAGACAATGTGATGTCCAAAGAAGAAGTGGACGCCGTGAAGACGGTAAACGTGGATGGCGTACCGGTGGACGAACGTGTGGCCGATGCATTCGAGCAGCTTCTTGCGGCCGGCAAGGAAGCC
>CAMBHV010000199.1 GCA_945867255.1 uncultured Clostridia bacterium | reverse complement strand
TTGCATCGTTTTCTACAGATACAGGGCACGGAAGTAACATTTCCATATCCTGTTTCAATTCCCACTGATGATACCCGAAATTGGCATTGAATTCCACATATCCGGTAGAGGAATCCACGCTTCCCGGTGTTCCGATGCCTACCCAGGCGATATCCGTTTTTAGAGAAAGCCCATTTTTCTCAGCCAGCGTCATACACTGCTGTGCGATAGCACGCTCCAGCTCGTCTGCAGGGCGCGGAAGGTTTGTTTTGCAGGAAATTTTATCTATCACTTTATTCTCGGTATCTACCAAGCCCACAGCGATATTGGTGCCGCCAAGGTCTACGCCAATGCTGTATTTCTCCGTCATACCATATCCTCCATATTTGCCGCAATGGGCTTATTGTGTTGTTTCAATGTCTGCACCAATGTTTTCATGCTGGCATTTACCACAAGTTCCTGAGGAAATTCTATTTCTTCTAAAAGGTTCAAAATATTCTGCACTTTTCCCACATGATAAATGGAGTGCCCATCTGAATTCACTGCCACTGGTGTGCCGGCTCGCTTGCACGCCAGCGCCAACTGTTTCATATTTTCTTCGCTTCCCGGGCGCACATTAACCGAATTGGCGTTCAGTTCCACCACTTTACCATTCTGAGCAAACACGCGTGCAATCATATCGTAATGATAAAGATATCGTCTGGTTTCGCTGTGACCAATCATATCCACATATGGATTTTGGGCAATTTTTGTCCAAAGTTCATCGAAATCATCCTGTGTATAGGTTCCCGGCGCAAGCGTGTCAGAATGAATGGATGCAATTACCCAGTCCGGATGCAGCCGTGCGAATTCCTCATTTGTAAAATCCAACTGGCCATGGATATCCAGAACATTCGCTTCCATTCCGCGCAGAAGGTACACGCCTTCTATCTGCTGAGGCAAGCGCATCAAATTATAAAAATGCCAAATGTGCGGGCTGTCCGGCATTTTAGGGCCATGATCGGTAATTGCAATGGCCTTGTGCCCCATCTCAAATGCAGCGCGCGCCATCTCTGTTACCGTATTAAATGCATGCGTAGATGCAAGCGTGTGTGTATGAAGGTCTGCAATAATTTCCATTCGATACGATTTTGATCCGTCCTTATTTTTTATTTCCTAATTCCAGAAGCATTTTTATAACGGAGCCTCAATATCATTTTCCAACCCAAGCTTTTCAAACAGTTCGCGGGCTGCATTATACCCCATTTTTTTCTGACGGTTGTTAATGGCAGCAGCCTCCAAAATCACTGCCAAATTTCGGCCCGGCATTACCGGGATCACGGTAGACGGAATCGCAACACCCAAGATATCTACGGTTCAGACTCCAGCCCTGTGCGGTTATATCTTTTGTTCTTGTCCCACGGCTCCAGCTCCACAACAAGATCTACTTCCTGGCTCATTTTCACGGCGCCAAGACCAAACACGCGTGCTACATTGATAATTCCTACACCGCGCAGTTCGATAAAGTGTCGAATGTTTTCCGGTGCTGTGCCAAGAATAGAACGGTTCGATACGCGCCGAAGCTCCACTGCGTCGTCTGCAATCAGGCGGTGACCGCGCTTTACAAGTTCCACGGCAGTTTCGCTTTTGCCCACACCACTTTCGCCCAAAATGAGGATACCTTCGCCATACACCTCAACCAGAACACCATGCCTGGTGATGCGCTGCGCCAATTCTATATTCAGCATACTGATCAGCGCGCTCATAAAACCGGATGTGCTTTCTGTTGTGCGCAGCACCGGCACTCCATATTGGGAGGCAAATTCAATAAACTCGTGCACCACAGTCAAATGGCGTGTGATAATCAGAGCAGGCGGTTTTGTGGCAAACAAAGTGTGGATACGGCTGCGCCGTTCCGCTTCCTGAAGCGTGCTAAGATAGCCCATCTCCGCGTTTCCGTATATTTGGATACGCGTGGGATCAAAGTACTCATCGTAGCCCGTAAGAAGAAGCCCCGGGCGGTTTACATCTGCGGTGTAAATTGGAATATCCTTCAATTCCCTGGGTGTATAAACAACCTCCAACTTCAATTGCTGGGCTATTTTATCCAGAGATACACTGAACTGTGTCATCCGGGCAGCTCCTTCCTCGTTTTATGTCTGTGACAAGATATGCTTGAAGCATAGCATGCCGTGCCAATTCTATTATAGTATAACGTGCCACAGATATCAATTTGGATTTTCGCGCACTTCATCTTTTATTTCTGGCAAACAACTGGTATACTGATGTCAGAAACGCACCTCTGGCATCATTGAAAATACAGGAGGGCCCTATCTATGAAAATTGCAATTTTTGCTGAATACTATTTCCCTTACATTAGCGGTGTTGTTACCCACATTGAAACTTTGCGGCAGGTGCTGCAAGCTCACGGGCATGAAGTTCTTATCGTTACCCTGGACCCCAAATGTACGGAGCACTATGTAAAAGACGGCGTATTATATTGCCCTGCTATCCCGCTGAAGCGTATTTATGGCTACGGGATCGCCAATCCATTGAATCTCAAACGTCTTCGCGTTGTTCGTGAATTCAACCCGGATATTCTTCATATCCACACGGAGTTTACCATGGGGTTGTTTGGTCAATTTGCAGCCAGAAAATTGAAAAAGCCCATCGTATATACGCTTCACACCATGTATGATGACTATCTGTTTTATGTGGCAAAGCACAAAGCTGGCCAAAAGATGATGAAACCTGCAGCGCATCTGTACATTCGAAAAATAGCCAACAAGGCCACCGAAGTGATCGGCCCTTCTTTGAAAGTTGTCGAATACCTGCGCCGATGCGGGGTGGAACGGCATGTGAACGTAATTCCCAATATTGTAGATACTTCTGCGTTTCTTGCCAAAAATGTAGACACACAAGCTGTCGAACATATACGTGAGCAACTGGGTATTCATGAGGGCGATACTGCTATTTGCTTTGTAGGCAGGTTAGGCGGTGAAAAGAGCCTGGACGTATTGATTAACTGGTTCTGCGAAAGTTTTTGTGGCACCCCTACCTACAAGCTATTTATCATTGGCGAAGGGCCTGAAAGGAAAAAGCTGGAGGCGCTTGTGCAGAAACACCATGCCGACAGTCAAGTTCGCCTGTTGGGCAAAATAGACCACAATGCCCTTCCGCCCTATTATCATGCCTGTGATGCATTTGCCACTGCCTCACTTTCTGAGATGAACTCCATCTCTATGCTGGAAGCAATGGCCAGCGGCCTGTATGTGATGCAGCGCCTTGATTTGTATAACAAGGATCAGATCACGCAGGGCGTAAATGGTGATTTCTTTTCCACAAAAGAAGAGTTTGCCGCATGGTGCCGTGAGCAGGCCGAACTTTCGCCTCAGCAGAAGATCAATAGGCGACTTATGGTAGAAACTGAAAGCCAAAAA
>CAMBHV010000198.1 GCA_945867255.1 uncultured Clostridia bacterium | reverse complement strand
CGGACACGACCACACCCACACGGGTCTTTCTCAGATTGCGTTCCATGGTCTTCCTCCCTCTCTATTATTCAGCGTTCCGAAGTTCATTGGCGCGCAGAACAGTGTTCACGCGGGCAATGTCTCGTTTCACGGTTTCAATGCGGCCGGGGTTATCCAGCTGGTTGATCGCATGCTGGAAGCGAAGGTTGAACAGCTCTTCTTTCAGCTCGGCCAGCTTTTTGGTCAGTTCTGCGTTGCTCATTTCGCGCAGTTCGGCTGCTTTCATGCTCATTCAACCTCCTCACGTTTGACGAATTTGCATTTTACCGGCAGCTTGTGGGCCGCAAGGCGCAGGGCCTCACGCGCGGTCTCTTCGCTGACATCGGCAATTTCGAACAGCACACGGCCGGGTTTTACCACGGCCACCCAGTACTCGGGGCTCCCTTTACCAGAACCCATGCGCGTTTCTGCCGGCTTCTCGGTAACAGGCTTGTCGGGGAAAATCTTGATCCACACCTTGCCGCCGCGCTTGGTGTAACGGGTCATGGCAACACGGGCTGCCTCGATCTGATTCGAGGTGATCCAGGAGGGCTCCAGGGCAACGATGCCATACTGGCCCTGAGAAACGGTATTGCCACGCATGGCCTTACCTTTCATGCGGCCGCGCTGAACGCGGCGATATTTCACGCGTTTGGGCAGTAACATTATTTGTTGCCTCCTTCTCTGCGGGTTCTGGGCGCGCGACGCTCGCGGCGCTCGAAGCGGGGTTCGGGCTCCACAGGTTTCGCACCCTTGAGCACTTCGCCCTTATAGATCCAGACTTTCACGCCGATCTTACCGTAGGTGGTGTCTGCTTCCGCAAAACCATAGTCAATGTCGGCGCGCAGCGTCTGCAGGGGGATGGTGCCCTCGTGATAGCTTTCGCTACGGGCGATGTCGGCGCCAGCCAAACGGCCGCCCACCTGAGCCTTGATGCCTTTGGCACCCATGCGCATTGCACGGCCCATGCAAAGTTTCATAGCACGGCGGAACGCGATGCGGCGCTCCAGCTGAGAAGCAATGTTTTCGGCAACGAGCTGAGCATTCACATCAGGGTTGCGCACCTCAACGATGTTCAGATAGATGTCTTTGCCATACTGCTTTGTCAGCTGTGCCTGCAGCTTTTCCTTCTCAGCGCCGCCCTTGCCGATCACCATGCCCGGCTTGGAGCAGTGCACGGTAACGCGCACACGGGGTTTGCCTGTCTGGCTGTCGAACGTACGCTCGATCTCGATTTTGGGAACACCTGCGTTATAAAGCTGCTTCTTCAGCTGTTTGCGCAGTTTGTAGTCCTCCACGAGGGTATCGCCAAACTCACGCTTGGAGGTGAACCAGCGGCTGTCCCAATCTTTAATGACGCCCACGCGAAGGCCGTGGGGATTGACTTTCTGACCCATACTGCTTACCTCCTTACTCTTTCTCTTTCAGAACGACCGTGATGTGGCTGGTTCTTTTCAGAACGCGGAACGCACGGCCCTGCGCACGCGGGCGCATACGCTTCAGCGTGGGGCCCGGTGTTACGAAGCACTCCGCAACATACAGGTTGTTCTTATCCATATTGTGATTGTTTTCCGCATTGGCGGCGGCAGATTTCACCAGTTTCAAAAGGAGCTCAGAGGCGGCCTTCGGGGTGTACTGCAGAATCGCCAGCGCCTTGTCCAGGTCCTGATCACGGATCAGATCCAGCACCACAGAAACCTTGCGGGGCGCGATGCGGGCGTATCTAAGATGTGCCCTTGCTTCCATTGTAATCCTCTCCTATCCTTTATTTGCCGGTGGTCTTGCCGCCCGCGTGGCCTTTGAAGGTACGGGTGGGGGCGAACTCGCCCAGCTTGTGGCCAACCATGTCTTCCGTGACATACACAGGAACGTGCTTACGTCCGTCGTGCACGGCAAATGTGTGGCCCACGAAATCCGGGAAAATCGTGGAGGAGCGGCTCCATGTTTTGAGCACACGCTTCTCGCCAGCCTCGTTCATCGCCTGCACACGTTTGAGCAGCACCGGCTGGACGAAAGGTCCTTTCTTTACACTTCTACCCATGACAGCTCTCCTCCTTATTTACCGTTGGCGCGCTTGACGATGAACTTATCGGAACGCGCGTGATGTTTGCGGGTCTTGTAACCCATGGCAGGTTTGCCCCACGGGGTAACAGGGCCCGGACGGCCCACAGGGCTCTTGCCCTCGCCGCCGCCGTGCGGGTGATCGCACGGGTTCATAACAGAACCGCGCACCGTCGGGCGCCAACCCATGTGACGCTTACGGCCGGCTTTGCCAAGGTTCACATTCTCGTGGTCGATATTGCCAACCTGACCAATGGTGGCAATGCAGTTCACGGGCACGTTACGCATCTCTCCGGAAGGCAGACGAACCAGTGCGTATTTGCCCTCTTTCGCCATCAGCTGCGCCATGTTGCCAGCGCTGCGCACCAGCTGAGCGCCCTTGCCGGGATACAGCTCGATATTGTGAACAATGGTACCAACAGGGATGTTGGCAAACGGCAGGCAGTTGCCCGGCTTGATATCAGCATTGGCGCCGCTCATCACGGTGTCGCCTACCTTCAGGCCTTCCGGCGCCAGGATATAGCGCTTTTCGCCGTCTTCATACTGAACCAGTGCAATGTGAGCAGAGCGGTTGGGGTCGTACTCCAGCGTTTTCACAACAGCGGGCATGTCCAGCTTGTCACGCTTGAAGTCGATCACGCGATATTTGGTACGGTTGCCGCCGCCATGATGGCGAACGGTGATGCGGCCGGTATTGTTGCGGCCGGCGGCCTTTTTCATGGGCTCGAGCAGGCTTCTCTCGGGCGCCACTTTCGACAGCCCGGAATAGTCGGTCACGGTCATGCCGCGGCGGCCGGGCGTTGTCGGTTTAAACTTTTTGATAGCCATAGTCTTTCTCTCTTTCTTATGAAGTTGTTATCGGAGTCATATCTCCATAGCCGAGCCTTCCTCAGGCTCTTATCCTGCGCAGGTGTTATACCATGGACTCGAAGAAATCGATGCCCTTGGAATCCTGCGTCAGCGTGACAATGGCCTTCTTGGAAGCAGCCGTATAGCCGCCGTGCAGGCCCTGGCGGCGATAGCGGCCGCGCACGCTGATAGTGTTCACTTTTGCAACCTTCACGCCGAACAGTTCTTCAGCGGCACGCTTCACATCCACTTTCGTGGCAGTCGTTGCAACCTTGAAGGTGTATTTCTTGTTGGCGATACCGGCCATGGAAGCCTCGGTAATGACCGGGGCGAGGATGATGTCCTGAGCGGGAGTTTTCATTACGCAAATACCTCCTCAAGTTTCTTGGCCGCATCCGCGCTGATCACAAGCTTGCCGCCGTTCAGCACCGCGTAGGTGTTGATCTGGCCCACCACAGTGGTGGAAACACCGGCAAGGTTTG
>CAMBHV010000197.1 GCA_945867255.1 uncultured Clostridia bacterium | reverse complement strand
TTTCTTTGTCTATGATACGATATTCGAAAAGGTTTGTCTTCACCTATTTTGTAAATTTCTGAGCTTTTTCTGTAAATTGTTTGTGCAAGTGCCTGTTGCGGCGAAAAACGCGCCGGCACAAATGGGTTCATATACATGGGCCAAACAAAAACGGGCCGGGTGCCGCACTGCCCTCAACACCCGGAAAAGGAGAAAAGAACGACCGATGAATGGAGAGAAAAGCTTGCCCGCACGCAGGCTGCCGCGCGCCTTTCACAAGTGGACAAACCGCCGGAAGGTAAAAAAGGCCGGTGTGGGGCTTATGTTTTTAAGGGACATAAAGTATTCCCTGATATGTTTTGGCCAAGCGCCGATGGGCCCGGCGCAGCATAGCGTAAAAGCAACCGTGTGTGAAAGAACGGGCGAAAACGCTGGCGGCCATTGAAAAAGAACAGAACAGCCAGGTGCTGTATTGCTGGGTGCGTTTACGCCAGGGCTGGTGTGGTGGCTGTTGCCATCAAACAGCGCTGTGGAAAACAAAGAATTCGAAACGTGCTGTTTTTGTAACGGCAGTGTCGCAGACGGTGCGCAGGAAAGCAAAATGATGCAGAGAGTGGTTGCTCTATGTCCTGCAGCCATTCGATGCACTGGATGTGGCAGCGCGTATGATAGCTGTGCAGGGGAAGGAACGGCCGGATCATCGTGTGTAAGATAAGCACACTGCAACGGCGATTTGATAGCACGCCGGCGTATTTGCCCACGGCAAAAGCGGCCGATTTGCCCGATGCCATTCTGAAACCACGGAAAACGGAGAATGGATCCATTTTGCCACAAAGTGGAAGGTGCCCCGGAATTGCAAGGCCAAACGGCCAGCCGTATAGAGCGCGCCATTCGCCATGCCATTGAAGTTGCGTGGGACCGCGGTGATGTGGATACATTGAACCGCTATTTCGGTGATATAGCCATGCCCCGCGCGGAAAGCCCACCCATTCAGAATGTATCGCCACGATAGCAGACTATATGCGGATGAATAAAAGGCACATCACACGGCATGAAACGAGTGCAACAGAACCACTATTTTGCGCGTAGATACTCCCCCTTCTTCATCAAACATTTATGCTCGAATAGAAAATATTGGATTCATTTTGTGTTGCGTGCGCATGGCGGGCCTGTTGGCCGAGGGCAAAATGTGCTATAATTTCTGATATACCACGCAATGCCCACAATGGCACATGCGTGGGCAGAAAGGAAATATAGCCATGTTTTTGATTGGAAACCATGTGTCCGCCTCTAAGGGATATCTTGCCATGGGCCGGCAGGCCGCAAAGCTGGGCGGCAACACATTTGCTTTTTTTACACGCAACCCCCGCGGCGGCGCGCAGAAACCGCTGGATAAAGAAGATGCCGCGGCACTGCGTGCATTTTTGCACGAGAATGGTTTTGGAACGCTGGTGGCGCACGCCCCTTATACACTGAACGCCTGCGGTAAAGATGAGGCGGTGCGTGAATTTGCCTTTCGTGCCATGAAAGAGGATATTGAGCGCCTGGAGGCGGCATTGCCTGGACAATACTATAATTTTCACCCGGGCAGCCATGTGGGACAGGGCGCCGAAGAGGGCGTGCGCCTGATTGCCGCACAGCTGAACGCCATCCTCACGCCGGACACCACCACCACGGTGCTGCTGGAGACAATGGCCGGCAAAGGCAGCGAAGTGGGGCGCACATTTGAGGAGCTGGCTGCCATTTTGGACCAAGTGGAACAGAAAGATAAAGTGGCCGTTTGCCTGGACACCTGCCATGTGTGGGACGGCGGCTATGACATCGTGAACGATCTGGACGGCGTTTTGGCCCGGTTCGACCACATTATCGGGCTGGATAAGCTGAAGGCGCTTCATGTAAACGACAGCATGAACCCCTGCGGGGCTCATAAGGACAGACATGCGCAGATCGGGCAGGGGCATATTGGCACCGAGGCGTTTGCGCGCATTGCGCAGCACCCCGTGCTGGCTGGCTTGCCCAAAATTCTGGAAACCCCGAACGATGACGCGGGCTGGGCGCGGGAAATTGCCTTTTTCAAGGCCGCCTATGCGGGTGAAAACCCGCCTGGGCCGCACACACAAAAAGTTTGAGCGCACCGGCCGCCCGCCTTTTGTGGGGGAAAGGAAAAGTAAAGAAAAACACCCTGTGCGACAGGCGTTATACCTGCCACACAGGGTGTTTTATCGTTTGGAAAAGGCGGTCTGTCAGACCTTGATGCCCGGCAACAATCCATACAGCCTGGCACGTATGGTGTGTACTAAGCCATAGCCGTCTGGAAAGCCGTTCAAAGCGCAGCCATCTGCGCCTCTACCTCATCCTCGGTGGCACGCATGGCAGCCAGCGTTTTATCCAGAAGCTCGTCCAGTTCCCAGCCCAGCAGTTCGGCGCCCTGGCGGATAATATCGCGCGAGCAGCCTGCTGCAAAGCGTTTGTCTTTAAATTTCTTTTTCAAACTGGAAAGTTCCATGTCTTTGCAGCTTTTCGAGGGGCGCATCCGTGCGGCAGCCCCCACAAGGCCCGTCAATTCATCGGTGGCAAACAGAACTTTTTCCATCTGATGGGTGGGTTCTACATCGCAGCAATCGCCCCAGCCATGGCTGCACACAGCATGCACCAATGCTTCGTCTGCACCAATCTCTGCCAGCAGTTCAGGCGCCTTTTTGCAATGCTCATCCGGCCACATTTCGAAATCCACATCGTGCAGCAAGCCGGCAAGGGCCCAGAAATCGGCCTCGTCACCATAGCCCAGCTCATTTGCAAACCAGCGCATCACAGCCTCTACCGTGAAGGCGTGCTGCATGTGGAAGGGCTCCGTATTATATTTTTGTACCAGTTTTACCGCGTCTTGGCGCTGCATAAAAACGCTTCCTTTCCAAAATATCTTGTGTATCTATACCATACCGCATCGAGCGCAAAAACACAAGCGCAAAAGGCGTAAACCACTTGCTTTGTGCTACATTCTGTGGTATGCTTTGGCCGGAAAACAAAACTCTCGTGCAGCTGGGCGGATACGGGGAAGCGGGTGTGAATCCCGCGCGGTTCCGCCACCGTGACGCATCTTTTGCCAAAGCGGGCTTTGGCCGTTTTGAAAGGGATGCCCAGTCGGGCTACCGTGCCCAGCGTGCGTACAATGCTCACGGGGCAATGGGCTGCGTACAAAAAAGCAAAGCATGGCATGTAAGCGCGTGCCGTGCTGCGCTGCTTTGTGCCGCCCTTTCGATTTGGTGCGAAAGGGTGTTTTGTTTTGCACAACATTATGTCCGGCGCGCATGGCGCCGGGATGAAAGAGAGGAAAAATCATGAAACAAAGCAAGAAGATCGTGCTGGCGCTGGTTGCGCTGGTGGTCGTGGTGGCCGTGGCGCTGGGCCTGTGGTTTGTTCTGAAGCCGCAGGGCA
>CAMBHV010000196.1 GCA_945867255.1 uncultured Clostridia bacterium | reverse complement strand
GCCATGGGCCTTGTGCTGGGCACGGGGCCGAACTGGCGCGCCGCGGCCATGGGCTTTGTGCAGGTGGCGCTGGTGTACTGGACAAGCGGCGTGGTGGAATTTCTTGTGTACGCCCCCATGCTGGGCGGCGGCGCAAGTTACCTTGCTTTTATCACAGGCAACCTCATCAACCTGAAACTGCCGTGCGCGGCCAACGCGCGCGAGATTTGCGGCACCGAGGTGGGCACGCCGGAAAACGACATTGTTTCCACGCTTTCGGTGGCCACATCCAGCCTTGTGACGGTGGTGGTGCTGCTGGTGGGGGTGCTGTGCCTTGTGCCGCTTACACCGGTGCTGGCTTCACCCGTGCTGCAGCCCGCGTTTGACACGGTGATCCCGGCGCTGTTTGGCGCGCTGGCGTTCAAGTATTTCTCCAAAAGCCCGCGGCTGGCGGCCGTGCCGCTTTTGGTGATGTGCCTGCTGTTTGTGGCCGTGCCGGGGCTGATCGGGCAGGTGTCGTTCCTTATTTTAGTGGGCGGCGGCCTTGCCATTGCGCTTGCATGGCTGATGTTCCGCAAAGGCAAACTGTAAGGCGCGGCCTGCGGCCGGCGCAAAGGAAACTTTTTTGCCGGAAAACCGGGGCGGTGCGGCCCGCGGCGGCTTTCGGCGCACCGAACGTTTCACGCAAGCCCTCGGGGCCCATGCCCTGGGGGCTTGCGTTTGTACTTTTTTAGCCCTTTCCGCTATGTGGCGCAGCCGCAGGCACCGGTAAGGGCGGCCCGGTTTTCCCGCTGCCCGCCGGAAAAAAGGGGGCAAAGGGGTCCTTTTTGCATAAGGTGGCTGGCCCTTTGCGCACGGCGGCGCGCGAACCGGGCGAAAAATGTGCAGAAAATGCCGTTTTTTGGCGCGGCGGCGCGAAAATTTCTGTTGACACAAGGCAAAATATCGGGTAAACTATGTTTGTTGCGCCAAGGGCGCAGCATGCCCGTTTCATCTTGATGCGGCGGCAGCATCTGCCCCCACATCTTGTGTGAAAGGAAATCATTTTTGAAGAAAGGAGGAAAACCATGCCTACTTTTAACCAGCTTGTGCGCAAAGGCCGCGAAGTGATGGTGAAGAAATCTACGGCTCCTGCCCTTCTGAAGAGCTACAACTCCCAGAAAAAGGCTTACAGCGATGCCAACAGCCCGCAAAAGCGCGGTGTTTGCACGGCCGTTCGTACCATGACTCCGAAGAAGCCGAACTCTGCTCTGCGTAAAGTTGCCCGTGTGCGTCTCTCCAATGGTATCGAGGTAACCTCGTACATTCCGGGAATCGGCCACAACCTGCAGGAGCACAGCGTCGTACTGATCCGTGGTGGTCGTGTGAAGGACCTGCCTGGTGTGCGTTACCACATCATCCGTGGCACGCTTGATGCCCAGGGTGTTGCCAACCGCAACCAGTCCCGTTCCAAGTACGGTGCAAAGCGCCCCAAGGCCGGTGCCGCGAAGAAGTAAGGAAAACCCGTTCAAAGAAAGTACTTGCCGCATGAAGGCTTTATCATAGATACTGCCTTTTCTGCCGGCCGTACGGGAGTTTTATTACTTTCGAGTACCGATGATATCATTATATGAAGGAGGGAAGAAAGATGCCCAGAAGAGGTAACATTGCAAAACGCGACGTTCTGGCGGACCCGGTGTACAACTCCAAGATGGTCACGCGCCTGATCAACAACATCATGTATGACGGCAAAAAGGGCGTTGCGCAGAAGATCGTATACGAAGCATTCGACATCGTGAAGGAAAAAACCGGCAACGACCCGCTGGAGAGCTTCGAGAAAGCGCTTGAAAACATCATGCCCGTGCTGGAGATCAAGGCCCGCCGTGTGGGCGGCGCCACCTACCAGGTTCCTATGGAGGTGCGCCCTGCGCGCCGTGAGACCCTTGGCCTGCGCTGGCTGACCACGTATTCCCGCGCCCGTTCCGAGCGCCGCATGAGCCAGCGCCTTGCAGGCGAGATCATGGACGCATGCAACGGCAACGGCGGTGCGTGCAAAAAGCGTGAGGATACCCACAAAATGGCCGAGGCCAACAAGGCTTTCGCGCACTACAGATATTGATCTGTGGCGAACTTTTAGGAGGAAACTATGCCTAGAGACGTTTCTCTGGAAATGACCAGAAACATCGGCATCATGGCCCACATCGACGCCGGCAAAACGACGACCACCGAGCGTATCCTCTACTACACCGGCGTGAATCACAAGATCGGTGAGGTGCACGATGGCGCTGCTACCATGGACTGGATGGCGCAGGAGCAGGAGCGTGGTATCACCATCACTTCTGCCGCCACCACATGCTATTGGAGCCATACCGAGTATCAGAACGACCCGGCCAAGGCCAAAAAGTTCCGGCACAGGATCAACATCATCGACACCCCGGGCCACGTAGACTTCACCGTAGAGGTGGAGCGCAGCCTGCGCGTGCTGGACGGTTCCGTGACCGTTCTGTGCGCCAAGGGTGGCGTTGAGCCGCAGTCTGAGACTGTTTGGCATCAGGCCAACAAGTATCATGTCCCCCGCATGATCTACGTCAACAAGATGGACATCATGGGCGCGGATTTCTATCACGTGCTGGACATGACCCGCGAACGCCTCAAAGCCAACACGGTGCCCATTCAGCTGCCCATTGGCAAAGAGGAAACTTTCAAAGGCATCATCGACCTGTTGGAGATGAAGGCCTATATCTATTATGATGACCTGGGCAAGGATATCCGCGTGGAAGAGATTCCCGAGGATATGAAAGAACTGGCCCAGAAGTATCATGACGAGCTGATCGAGGCCATCGCCGAAAACGACGAAGACCTGATGATGAAGTACCTGGAAGGCGAAGAGCTGACCATGGCAGAGATGAAGACGGCCATCCGCAAGGAGACCATCGCCAACACCATCGTGCCCGTCACCTGCGGCACGTCCTACAAGAACAAGGGCGTGCAGAAGCTGCTGGACGCCATTGTGGACTACATGCCCGCCCCGACGGACATTGAGGACATCAAGGGCGTGAACCCCGAAACGGAAGAAGAAGAGAGCCGCCCGTCCTCGGACGACGCGCCCTTCGCCGCGCTGGCATTCAAAATTGCCACCGACCCGTTCGTGGGTAAGCTGTGCTTCTTCCGCGTGTATTCCGGCACGGTGCAGGCCGGCACCACGGTTTACAACTCTGTGAAGGATAACCGTGAGCGCATGGGCCGCATCCTGCAGATGCATGCAAACCACCGCCAGGATATCGACATCTGCTACGCCGGCGACATCGCCGCCGCGGTGGGCCTGAAAAACACCACCACCGGCGACACGCTGTGCGACGAAAAGCACCCCATCATTCTGGAGAGCATGGAATTCCCCGAGCCGGTTATCCGCGTGGCCATCGAGCCGAAGACGAAGGCCGGCCAGGAGAAGATGGGCATCGCCCTT
>CAMBHV010000195.1 GCA_945867255.1 uncultured Clostridia bacterium | reverse complement strand
CTCCCTGACTGCACAGCTGCTGTACCTCTGGCGCATCAAATAGGCTGAGCTGGGTTGCACCGCTGGCAAACACATCCGGCGCCAGAAGCGCATTAGCCATACGTACACGACTTTGCCGCGCAGCACCTGCATATCCGGCACAAACGATAAAAAATTGTGCACGTTTGAGCACAACGCCCATTTTTTTCAAATCTTCCAGCCGCAGTGACGCGGTGCGCCGTGCCAGACGGATGCGCAAAGCACTTTTTACACCAATGCCTGGCACACGCAGCAGCATGTCGTAATCACATCGGTTCACATCCACCGGGAAAAGCTCCAAATGGTTTAAGGCCCAGTTACATTTGGGGTCCAGGTAGGGGTCCAGATCCGGGTGGGCATCATCCAGAATCTCAGATACGTCAAAACCGTAAAAACGGAGCAGCCAATCTGCCTGGTAAAGGCGATGCTCACGCAAAAGGGGCGGCCTGGTGCCCAGTGCGGGCAACAGAGCGTGTTCCGCTACTGGGATATAGGCTGAAAAAAACACTCGTTTTAACTGATATTTCCTATACAAGCCCTGTGTCAGGCGCAAAATATCCACATCCCGTTCCGGGCTGGCACCCACGATCATTTGTGTGGATTGGCCTGCCGGAGCAAACCGCGGCGCGCCACGATATTTTACAAGTTCTCTGCCTGCTGCCACGCCATCGCGGACCTGAGCCATAGGCGCCAGAATAGCTTGTTTCGTCTTATCCGGTGCCAAAGCCGTGAGGCTTTGCTCACTGGGCAGTTCAATGTTCACACTAAGCCTGTCGGCCAACATGCCAAGCCGCTGGACCAACGCTGCGTCTGCTCCCGGGATGGCCTTCGCATGGATATAGCCACGGAATCTATATTCACCTCGCAGCAATTCCAGTGCCTTTATCATCTGCTCCATTGTATAATCCGGATTTTTGCACACTGCACTGGATAAAAACAACCCTTCGATATAATTGCGCCTGTAAAACCCAATGGTAAGCTCCGCCAGTTCCCACGGTGTAAAAAATGCACGGGGCACATCGTTCGAGCGCCGGTTCACACAATAGGCGCAATCGTACCGACATACATTCGTCATCAGTACCTTTAAAAGGCTGATACAGCGCCCATCTGCTGAGAACGCATGACAGATGCCCGCTGCCACCGCACTGCCAAGGCCGGTCTTATTACCGGAACGGTCTACTCCGCTGGAGGTACAAGCCACATCGTACTTGGCGCTGTCTGCCAATATTGTTAATTTCTCCATCAGCTCCATGCGGTGCAAAGCCTCCTTCCCTGAAAAAAGGTATAAAAAAGAAAGCCCTGCCCCGCAGGCGGGGCTTTTCTATCACTTCATGCCAGCTTTTTGCTTTCGCAGCTGCGGCACATCATCTTTTTATTTTATTCGGAGTCTGTCAGCCGCTTATCGGGGCATTTCCGGCCGAAGCACAGAAATCACACGCATACTGCCATCCTTCGTTCCCACTTCCACACAGCCACAATTTCCGAGAAAATCATCCCAGAAATTATGCAATGGCCGTTTTTCCACAAGGGTGAGCACCGCCTGTTGCACCCCGCCGTGTGTTGCCACCAGAACATTGCCACCCGGATGGCGATTTCCCAAATCCTGCAACATGTCTTGCACACGCGCCAATACAGCGGGAAGTGCTTCTGCCCCCTTGGGCGGAACATAACGCTCCGGCGCATCCCACAGGATGTCAAACTCCTTCGTTTCTTTCTCCAGTTCCTTGTGCAGACGGTTATCCCATATGCCAAAGTCAATCTCAATGGCACGCGGTTCTTCTTTCACCTGGCGTGGGCTAATGCCGGCCACCAGCGCTGCCGTTTCTACCGCACGGCCCAGCGGGCTTGCATATACCGCGTCAAACCGGACACCCGCCAGCATCTTCGCCGCGGCCTGTGCCTGCGCACGGCCAGCTGCATTCAGTGGAATATCCACGCGCCCCTGCATGCGGCCTTCCTTATTGTTGTCTGTTTGGCCATGACGCAAAAAATAAAGGTGAGTTTCTGTATCCATTCCAATAAAGTCCGTTTTATCGGACATTCCCTTCTATAAAATTAAAACAGATGCCGGAGAAAGCTTACCACTTGGCCTTTGTTTCTACCACTTTACCTACCACATGAAGACGCTCCAGATCTTCTCCAATGATGATCTGTGGCTGATATGCCGGGTTAAACGGCTGCAGAATAATGGTGTTGCCACGGCGCACAAATTTTTTCAGCGTGCCTTCGCCTTCTCCATATACCAGCACGCCCAACTCCCCGCTCTCCAATGTAGGCTGACGGTGCACAAGGGCTAGGTCTCCCTCCCGAATGCGCGGTTCCATGCTGTCGCCGCGCACCAGAAGATAAAAATAATTCTCCGGATCTTTTACACTGGCTGGTTCTGTGCCGTAATCTTCTTCAAAGGCAAGGGCGCCAAACCCGGCACGCACCGTTCCAATCACCGGGATCTGGCACTCCTCAGCCGCCAGATATGGCAGCACGCTACCAGGCATCGGGCTGCTCTGTGCGCATCCCAATAAATAATCCACACTTACGCTGAAAAATGAAGCCAGTGCGGCCAACGTGGCAGGGTCCGGTGTGGAACGCCCTGTTTCCCACTTTCCAACTGCCTGCTGGCTCAAGCCCAATTCCTTTGCCAGCGCGCCCTGGGATAGCCCTCGTGCTTTTCGTAATTCTTTCAGCCGTTTTGTAAACATACATGCGGCCTCCCTTATCGTTCTCGTTATCATAATACTACAATATGTTGTAATTGTAAAGGCCTTCTTTTCTATAATTATAAAAAAAGTAGTAAAACCATATTGACAACAACCTTTGGTTGTATTAAGATAAAACTAAAGAAAGCGGCACCACCGCAGGAGGAATGTATCATGAAACAAAAAGCCTTTCACTTTGTGCTTGATTTGATGCTGATTGTATGCCTGGCCCTTGCAGGATGTGGCTTGCAGGCCTATGCACAAGCTCAACTTTCCGTAGCTCTTCTGATTACACCCACTTTTCTTCTCCTTGCCAGTGGTGCCTTTGGGCTGGGCCGTATCCTGGATGCAAAGCCCTCTGCATCGGTTGCACACTGTGCACTTCGCGTGGCCGCCAAACCTGTGGCCAAATCACACGCAACCTACGTTGCCTGAACTTGTACCCGGGCCGGCTTCATGCGTGGCCCGGGCCTTTTTTGCTTTGGGCACGAAACAGCTTGACAAAATGTTTTGTTTATGGTATCTTTTATTAGCATTCTTGAATCCGCTCGCGTGTTTTATCAAGTTGGAGAGGTGTCCGAGTGGTTTAAGGAGGCGGTCTTGAAAACCGTTGAACAGCAATGTTCCGTGGGTTCGAATCCCACCTTCTCCGCCAATTTAGGTTTTCAGGATGCAAAATAAAGGCATTACGCTACCATGGAGATGTACTCAAGTGGTGACGAGGCTCCCCTGCTAAGGGAGTAGGTCGGGAAACCGGCGC
>CAMBHV010000194.1 GCA_945867255.1 uncultured Clostridia bacterium | reverse complement strand
GCAGCCGGTCTGCATTGTTTCAGGTGAGCTGGTGGAATCACAAGATCAATCTGGATATTTTTCACGTGCTGACGGATGGTGTGGGCGCAGTGGCCTTTTTGCAGGAACTGGTGACACGATACCTTGCTTTGTGTTACCCGCAAATATGCACTGTAAGCCCCTTGGGAAGTTCTGCTGCGGCACGACAGGAAGATGGGTTCGATAAGTACTATCAGCCGCACAAAGGTCATTATTCCAAGCAGAAACGGGCATATCAGATACGCGGAGAGAAAAATCTTGCTCCTCAGCTTACCATTTTGGAAGGTGTGGCAGATGTGGGGCAGGTTCTGGCAGCCGCACACCGTTATAACACTCCGATTACGGTTTTTTTTTGTGCGGTGTTGCTGCTGGTGTTTCGTTAAGGAATGACCCTTCTGGAGCAAACACGGCCGGTTGTTCTGACGGTGCCTGTAGATCTGCGCAGCTATTTTAAAACAGATACCGCCCGAAACTTTTTTGGCATTATTCGGGTATCCTATGATTTTCACAGCCAAAGCGGAACATTTGAAGACATGGTGCTTGCGGTGAGCCGGCAATTTAAAGAGCAACTTACTGCAGAACGTTTGGCCGAGCGTATGAATGCATTGGCGGCACTGGAAAAAAATGTGCTGCTTAGAGGGGTACCATTATTTTTAAAAAACTTTGTGCTGCGGCTGTCTGGCACGATTTCTGCCATGGGGGAAACCGCTACCATTTCTAATATTGGCCGCGTGCGCTTGCCCTCTGCCTGTGTGCCATATGTGAAAGGGTTTGGAGTGTTTATGTCTACACATTGTACGCAGCTGTGTACGTGCACCTTTGAAAGCAGTATCCATATGGGTTTCACTTCAGCATTATACTCTTCTGAGATGCAGCGGCGCTTTTTCCAGCGGCTGCTGCAGGATGGCGTGGAACTGGAAGTGCGCAGCAACGATTTCTACGCTTCTTCGCAAGAAAAGGAGGTGTGATGGATATGCAGTTCTGCCCGAATTGCAAGGTGCATGTGGCTGGAGATAAGCGTTGTTGTCCGCTGTGTAAAGGCCAGCTGGAAGGAGAAGGCGCTCCGGAGACGGAGGTGTTTCCGCAGCTGTCTGCCCCTCGTAAACCGGAACGCGTGGCAATGGCTGTGATAACAGTTGTGTGTATTGCTGTTGGTGTGGCTTGTGCTATTATTAACATGCTGGTCAGCCCACAGGTATGGTGGTGCCTGTTTGTGGTTGCGGGGCTGGTATGTGCATGGCTCGTTACCAAGGTGGGCCTCTGCTACCGAAAAGATGTGTTACAGAGCATCGGGTGGGAGATAGCATTGATTTCGGTGCTGAGTATCCTTTGGGATGTAGGTACAGGTTGGAGGGGATGGTCACTGAGTTTTGTGTTCCCTTGTGCATGCCTCGCGGGCCTGACGCTGATGATGATTCTGGCATTTTTCATGCACCTTCCACCCAGAGCGTTTGCGGGGCCGTTTGGCGGCCTGGTTCTTTTAGGAATCCTGGGGGCTGTGCCGGCTGTTATGGGGCTGATTACAGAGAAGCGGCCTGCTTTGGCTTGCAGCGGTATATGTCTGGTATTATTGGCCGGCGGGTTGATTTTGTTCCGCCATACATTTTGGCCAGAGGCGCGCCGCCGGTTCCATGTATAAACAAAGAAAAATTCCCCGAACACATTGTGTTCGGGGAGTTTTTTGTTTACAGGGCCAGAAAAGCGGCCAGCTTTTCCATGGCTTCTCCAGATTGTTTCAGGGGAAACATTTGAAAGACATGCCACATGTCGGGCCAGCATTCCAGTACGCAGGGTACGCCGGCTTGAATCAGATTTTGCTGTAGCCGTGCGGAGTCAGAGTACAAAATCTCCTTTTCACCTACCTGGATCATGGTGGGCGGAAATCCTTCCAATGAGACAAACAGAGGGGAAAACTGTGGCAGAGCCCAATCCTGACCGGGAGCGTAGGCCTCGCGGACGGCCTCTATATATCGGGCAGTGAGAATAGGGTCTGCTTGCGCCTGCGTAAGATAACTTTCACCACTGGCAGTCATGTCTGTCCAAGGCGAGAATAACACAAGGCGGTGAGGCAGCCGCCGCCCCTGTTCCCGAAGGCGTAAAGTAAGTGCAAGCGCCATGTTTCCGCCGGCAGAGTCTCCGGCCAGAACCACTTGATCTGCGCCATATCCCAAATACATCAGGTAGTCCCATGCTGCCATGGCATCTTCCTGTGCGGCAGGCCAGGGGAATTCCGGAGCCAGTCGGTATGCGAATGAAAGAACTTCATATCCGGTGGCACTGGACATTTTAGCTGCCAGTACCCGTGCATACCCCAGATTGCCTGTGGTGTAACCGCCACCGTGGCAATACAGGATCACTTTGGAAGAGTCATGCCCGCGCTCCGGGCGCACCCAGGCCATAGGAATCCCGTTATGTGTGAATGGCTCCCAGGAAAAACCAATAGGTGGTGCTACAAGATGGCCAAGGATATCCTGGTTTTTTCGTTGCCGTTCCAGCGCGTCTGTAGATAATGTGTCGGAAGATGTGTGGATAGTTTTTAAGACAGCCATCATGGCGTCGGCCAATTTTTGGTTGATCAGGCTGCCGGTATCTTTTTGTTTCATAGAGATTCCTGTTCTTTCTTGAAGGTTAGGGAGAATAATTGTTGATCTTGTTTTTAGTATACCATATTTTTTCTTGTTTCGCGGTTGTGTGTGCAACGAAACATTGTAAAAGTATACAAGAAAGGTGCACGTGGTGCCGTATTTTGGAAAAGAAGGTGCCGCTCCATTTTATTATAGCGGCGAAGTCAAAAAGATTTACAAAAGAGCATCTGCTGGCTATGGGGGCTGCAGCGATACGGGGCCTTTAGAACACTTCCCGAGATACCTTCCCCCAGGTGTGTGTGCTCCAGTAAGTAAAGAAGGCAAAGCAGCGCCACAGGGCGGTAAGGGGCCGGTAGTAAAGAGGTTCGGCAAAGCATGCAAGCAATAATCGGGAGGTGTCTTTCTGTTCCGCATAGCTGTCTGCGTGGGAAGCTTCCAACATCACGGCTGTAATGCTTTGCAGCACACCCTGCAGATATGTCATCAAAAAGATGACAACCGCAAATGGAGAAACGGATGCGCTGATCAGCAGAAGCAGGAATATGCCATACCCACCTAGTTCTATCAAAGGCCCCAGGAATTCGGTGAACCAATGAATGGGAAGCGCCAGCATTCCGGTTGCTCCATATCGGGGTTTCAAAAGCATTTGGCGATGCAGCCAAAGTGTATCGATAAGCCCTTTGTGCCATCGAATGCGTTGGGAACGCAAATCGGAATATCGTTGAGGTGCCTGGGTCCAACATACGGCATCGGAAACCGTGATGATATGATAGGGTCGTTTTTTTCTTCGCAGATAATGATGAAGGCGAACACACAATTCCATATCTTCACCCAGCGTTTTCTGGTATCCACCGGCTTCTATCAGCACTTTTCT
>CAMBHV010000193.1 GCA_945867255.1 uncultured Clostridia bacterium | reverse complement strand
AATCTTCTCGGCATTATCTAAAAGGCGCAATGCGAAATACCCCTCTGCACCGCCACCATCAACAAGTATATTGTACTTTTGGGTCAAAATATTTTTATCGAAGTAGTAGTGGGGAGAGTCCGACAACTGCTCAGAAAACAAGAAATCGAGATACTTTCTACACTGTTCCTGGTCCCATCCGGCCTTCAAATACATCTTTTTAGAGTCAACCATTGTGTAGTACACTTCAACATCTGGGTCATACCTCAGTTCATACTCTGGAGCAGAATATTTAAACCAATCATAATTAAAATAAGTTGATTCATTCTTTCGCAGGTAGTGAATAATTTCTTTAGCGTCTTCGGTTCCAAGCCTTTTTAACGCACAGATTAACTTCCGGTTCTTAAAAGTTCTTTTTATAGCGTTAAGCATGTTTCTCTCCTTTTTCTATAAAACACAGTCGAAAACGCACTGCACTTCGGTGAGCAGTATATCTCCATCATTCCACCCGCAGTAAGCGGATCTTGGGTGCAGACACCAATATTGCTTGGTCCGTCCTTTTTAACATTTTGTCTTTATGCCCGCGCCTCTCCTTTTCTTCCAATGATAAGCACAACATAACATATTCCTTCTATCAGGTTCCCGATTATTTTGTTATCGATAGCCGCTTCATCCAAAACCATCAGAATTGCACCACCATTGCTCGCGCCATACCATTCACATACCAGAAGATCCACTACTGCTAGCGTACTGTGGGCAAAATATTAATGAAATCCATTGCTGATGTCCTTTCCCAGTATTGGGTTTATTGCTTTAATCGAACCGAAGAAGTCCTCCCATTCTCTCATTCTATCGGCAAAACATTCAGATTACATTTTGCAGGAACCAATCATACGTTTTCTGAAGGCCATCGCGCAGTTCTGTTTTACATTTCCAACCATAATGTGTAAGTTTTTCCACATCCAGCAATTTCTGCGGCATCCCATCCGGTTTTGTTGCATCGAAGTGGATTTTCCCGTGATATCCCACAACTTCAGCAATCACAGTCGCCAGTTCTGCAACGGAGACGTCTTGTCCGGTTCCAATATTGAAAAAATCATTCCCGGAATAGTTCTCCAACAGGAACACGCACGCCTGTGCCATGTCTTCTGCAAACAGCAATTCTCTGCGTGCTTTTCCCGTTCCCCAGATGACCACTTCCGATGCGCCTTCGTTTTTTGCCTCATGAAATCTGCGTATCAGCGCCGGAACAACATGAGAGCGAATTGGGTCGAAATTATCTCCATACCCGTACAAATTGCAAGGCATCACGCTGATGAAATCCGTGTGATACTGCTTATTATACATCTCGCACAGCTTCATACCCGCTATCTTGGCAATCGCATATCCTTCATTTGTCGGCTCCACCTTGCCAGTCATAAGGTATTCTTCTTTCATTGGTTGAGGCGCATTTCTCGGATAAATGCAACTAGACGCCAAAAACAAAAGCTTGCTGGCTCCACACCTGTATGCGTTATGGACAATATTTGCCTCTATCATCAGATTGTCGTAAAGGAATTCTGCCGGGGCTTGAATATTTGCCATAATTCCCCCAACCTTCGCGGCCGCCAAGATGACGCATTCCGGTTTTTCTTCTTGAAAAAATCGTTGCACCGCACTTTGATCTCTTAAGTCCAACTCCCTAGACGTACGCCCGATGATGTTGGTATATCCTCTATTATGCAATTCTCTGCAGATGGCTTGCCCAGCCATACCTCGATGCCCAGCGACATAGATTTTCGCGTCTTTTTCCATAATTTATACCTCGGATAGAATCCCCTGCATCGTTTCTGTAAAATAATCAATCTCTGCAAAGTTATTTTTGGAATGGTTTCCGATAAAGAATCCGTTATCGTGTATCTCGTCTGCGTTCACCAGCGGCGCAGGAATTGAATAATCCATATATTCAATAACCTTGTTTCTGGTAAAGTTACCCGCAACAATTGGGCGAGTCTCCACTTGCGCGTGTCTCAAGCCTTCAACAATCTGTGAGCGTTTTCCTTTCAGCCTTCCCTCCAAAACCAACGAAAAGCCAAACCAGGAAGAAGCCTCCATCTCTTTTTGCAGGCGAATTTCCGGGAATTGTTTCATCTTCTCCTTGAAATACCGCGCGTTTTCCCGTCGCTGTGCAATCATCCGGTCCATTTTCTTCAGCTGCTCAAGGCCAATGGCGCCTTCCATTTCCAAAGGCCGCAAATTATAGCCAGGAACAATAAAGTTGAAGCTCTCATAGAAAGGGTCATCCTTTTTATGATAAATGCTGCTATCTTCCGGCAGGTTTCGGGTCCACCCGTGGGCACGAATCGCAAGCATGTACTCGTACAATTCCTGATCATCCGTTACAACCACTCCACCTTCCATCGTGCAAAGATGATGTGAATAGAAAGTGGAAAACGTGCCGATTAATCCCAGCGTTCCCAGTTTTTTGCCTTTGTATTCCGCGCCCAAAGATTCGCAGTTATCCTCAATCACAATAATATTTTTCTGCTGGCAGATCTCAAACACTTCATCAAAATAATTGGGGTTGCCCAGCAAATTAACCAAGAAAACCATTTTGGTTTTTTCCGTAATCGCATTACGCAACGCTTGAACATCCATGTTCAGCGTATCCTTGTCGATATCCACAAAAACAAGCTTCATCCCATACTGTTCCAGCGGCGCGTAGGTAGTGCTCCAGGAAACAGCCGGAACGATTACTTCGGCCCCCCGTGGAAGGCGCTTGGAATAAACCAAAGAAGCAATCGCAAGGAGATTGGCGGTGGATCCGGAACTCACCATAACCGCATGCTTTGTTCCAAACTTGTGCGCAAACTGCTCTTCATATGCGCGTACATTCTGCCCCATCGTATACATTCCGCTGTCCATAACACGGCGAATCGCATTCAGCTCCTCTTCGCCCCAAGGATCATCACACAATTTGAATTGCATTTTACAGCCTCCCTTTACTGCGCTTTCTGAGCCGCGGCCTCGCGCCTTGCCAGCGCCAGATCGTGCTTTGCCATCAGCGCAACCAGCTCTTCATAGCTGGTCTTCTGCGGGTTCCATCCTAGCACAGTACGCGCCTTGGTTGGGTCACCCCACAAATTGACTACATCGGTGGGACGGTAGAATTCCTTGCTCACTTCCACCAGCACACGGCCCGTAGCCTTATCAATTCCTTTTTCCTCAATGCCGTGGCCCTGCCATTCCAGCTCAATGCCCACATTGTGAAACGCCAGTTCCGTAAACTCCCGAACCGTGTGCTGCACGCCGGTGGCAATCACAAAATCCTCCGGTTTATCCTGCTGCAGCATCAGCCACATGCACTCCACATAATCTTTAGCATAGCCCCAGTCTCGCAGGCTATCCAGATTGCCCAAATACAGCTTGTCCTGCAGGCCGCAGGCGATGCGTCCGGCTGCCAGGGTGATCTTGCGGGTGACAAAATTCTCGCCCCGGCGTTCGGACTCATGGTTGAACAGGATGCCATTGCAGGCATACATGCCGTAGGCCTCCCGAT
>CAMBHV010000192.1 GCA_945867255.1 uncultured Clostridia bacterium | reverse complement strand
CGCGGCGCGTCCATTCCTGCCTGTATGCCTTTCTTGGTGATTTCTCCAAAAGTCACACGGTTGCGGGCCTCAGGGTTCAACCCCAGCAATTTTGCCAGGTGCCAGCTGATGGCTTCGCCCTCGCGGTCCGGGTCCGTTGCAAGAAACACTTCATCGCTTTGCTTGGCAAGGCTTTTCAATTCACGAATGACTTTCTCCTTGCCTTTGATATTGATATATTTCGGCTCGTAGTTTTTCTCCACGTCGATGCCGAGCTGGCTTTGCGGCAGATCCCGAATATGGCCCATAGAGGCCGTGACCTCATAGCCGCTGCCCAGATATTTTCGAATGGTCTTGGCTTTCGCCGGGGATTCTACGATGACTAATTTCGACATAACACGTTTCCTTTTGCAAGAATATGGTTTTGACACATGGCACAGGTAAAGTGCCTTTACACCTTGTGCACGAACCTGCGGCCTGCAAGCTGCCTGCATACACCGGCAAGCTCCAGCTCTGTCAGCGCCGCCATGGCGGCGCCCGCAGGAAGGCCGCTTGCCTCACACAGCTCTGCCAATGTTTTCGGTGTACACCCTAGCACCTTGCGCATAGCTTGCGCCTGTGTGCCCAAGGCCAACACATCCACCTCCGGCACAGGGGCAGGCGCAGCGCATGGCATATCCACGCCGTAGAACGACAGGATATCTGCCGCGCTGGACGCAGCCAATGCACCCGTGCTGAGCAGATGATTCGCCCCCTCACTGAGCGGTGAAAAAATGCTGCCCGGCACGGCAAACACATCTTTACCGTAGCCAAGGGCCGCATGCACCGTGTTCATCGTGCCGGAGACACGCCGTGCCTCTGCTACACACACGCCGCGGCTGAGCGCGGCAATAATCCGGTTCCTCTGCAGAAAATATGGCCTCAGCGGTGCTGTGCCCGGTGGATATTCGCCAATGACAAGCCCTTGCTTTTCGATAAGGCCTTTCAGTGTGCGATTGGCCGCAGGGTAGCATGTATCGTGCCCGAAGGCAATGCAAGCCACCGTGGGGGTACCTGCGCGCACAGACGCTTTGTGCGCTTCGCTGTCCAGCCCGCTTGCCAGGCCGGACACCAATACAACGCCCGCCTCTGCCAGGCCCTTTGCAATGGCCGCCGTGGCTTCCAGGCCATAGGCAGAGGGACGCCGCGCACCAATGATAGCAAACGTAAACGTGTCCGGTGCAAGTACATCGATGTTGCCTTTGTAGTACACGACAGGCGGCGGGTCTTCAATAAGGCGCAATGCCTCGGGGTACTGCGGATCATCCCATGCGGCTACCTGCACGCCAAGCTGTTCGCAACGTGCCAACACCTGCAATGCATGCTCCAGCCCTATGCTTTGCACAGCCTGCGCCTGCTGCGGCGCCAACATTCCGGAAAAATCCTGCGAAAAGCGCACATCGTATAAGGCCTGTGGCGTGCCGTATGCCTCCAACATATCGCGCACATGCACACCGCCCGGGCCCAGAACTTCCGCCAGCCATATCCAGTATGCAAGCGCCTGTTCGCAGCTCATGCCTCCACCCCTCTGAAGTGCCACAGCAGAATGCTTCCCGCCACAGCGGCGTTCAGAGATTCTACCGCATCCGTCATGGGAATGCGCACAGCCATATCGGCCGCGGCAATCGCTTCGGGCGAAAGGCCATTGCCTTCGTTGCCAATCACCACAGCCAACCCATTTCGGGCCGGCTTCGCCTTGGCAAGAGCAAGTGAATTCTGCAGGGCGGCAGCATATACGGTGCAGCCCTTTGCACGCAGGCCGCGCAAAAAGCCGGGGAAATCCGGCACACTGACCACTGGCACTTTTCCCGCTGCTCCCATGGAGGCCCGTAACGCCTTTTGGGAAAACGCATCCGCACAGCCGGGCGAAAGGGCCACAGCATCAAAGCCGAAAGCTGCCGCGCTGCGCAGCAGCGCACCCAGGTTCGATGGGTCCTGCACGCGTTCAAGGCACAGATATCGCCCGCTGCCACAAAACGCCTGCATATCAGATGACGGATACGGAAACAGCGCAAACAGTCCCTGCGGCGTTTGCGTGCCGGCTAATTTTTGTGCTACGGGCATGGATATTTCGCATGCCTCGCCACCGAGAGCTTCGGCGCAAGGCTTTTTGGAATCAAGATAATATACCTTATAGGGCCGGAATGCACGGGCAAGTTCTTCACACAGACGCACTCCCTCGGCAAAAAACACGCCCTCTGCGCGCCGAAAGGCGGCGTCATCGCGCACTTTACAGGCATATTTTATCGCGGAATTTTCGCGGCTTGTAATACACAGTGCCATCTGCCCGGGCACCTCCTTTTCGGCATGCGCACAGGCCCCACGCCCGGGACACCCGGGGCGCGAGGCGTGCGACCCAAATACAAAGCGACGCCCGGGCACGCGTGCACGGGCGTAAGCTTTTTGTGTTATTTCGCGGCTTTCGCCGTTTCCACCAGCGCGGAGAAGCTCTTCTCATCATGAATCGCCATCTCGCTGAGCATCTTACGGTTCAGTTCGATGCCGCTCTTCTTCAGGCCGTTCATGAAAGCGGAATACGTGGTGCCGTTTGCGCGGCATGCTGCATTGATGCGGGTGATCCACAGGCGACGGAAATCGCGCTTTTTCTGCTTGCGGCCGGCAAATGCATAGTTGCCGCCCTTCATCACCTGCTGTTTGGCCATCTTGAAATGCTTGGATTTGCTGCCATAGTAGCCTTTGGCCAGTTTCAGAACTTTCTTTCTTCTTTTGCGCGTCATCATAGCGCCTTTGATACGTGCCATATTCTACAATCTCCTTCTATGTGGTAAAAAGCTTATGTTCTCACAAAATCAGCCGTACGGCAGCATATCTTTCACAGCTGCTGCATTCGTCTTGTCCGCATAGGCGGGTTTGCGGTAACCACGTTTGATCTTTGTGGTCTTCCCATGGCCGTTCAAAAGGTGGCTGCGGTATGCGTGACCGCGCTTCACCTTGCCGGTTTTCGTGAGCTTGAAGCGCTTTTTCGCTCCGGAATGTGTTTTCATTTTAGGCATTTTGAATTTCCTCCTTCAAATTACTGTGCCTTGGCGGGCGCAAGGAACATCTGCATGCTGCGCCCTTCGAGTTTCGGCTGTTTTTCCACCACCGCATCCGGCAGGGCTGCCGCAAAGCGCTTGTGCACCTCGAGGCCGAGGTTCGTGTGCGCCATCTCGCGGCCGCGGAAGCGGATGGAAACTTTCACCTTGTCGCCCTTGGACAGGAACTTTGCCGCCTGAGCCACCTTGGTGTTGAAGTCGTTCGTGTCGATGTTCAAAGACAACCGGATCTCCTTGATATCCACGACTTTCTGGTTTTTACGCGCTTCTTTTTCGCGTTTCTGCTGTTCGAAGCGGAATTTGCCGTAGTCGAGAATCTTGCACACGGGCGGCTGTGCCTGCGGGGCAATTTTCACAAGGTCCAAATTGGCCTCTTCTGCCCTGCGCAATGCGTCACGCACCGATACGATGCCGAGCTGACTGCCGTCCGCGCCGATCAGGCGCACTTCTTTGTCGCGAATGGCTTCGTTGAT
>CAMBHV010000191.1 GCA_945867255.1 uncultured Clostridia bacterium | reverse complement strand
TGCACTTGGTGGGGTTGTACGCCCATTTTGAGGAAACAGCATGAGCGCCGGCATGCACGGGCTTTCCTCATGCCATAATCACACCCAAATGAGCGATGGCGTCCTTACGCTGGATGACATGGTGCACGCTGCGATCCGGCAGGGCTTTTCCGACATTGGAATTTCGGATCATTCCTGCCTTGCGGCAGAGTCGCCGCATGCCACGGGGGACGCAGATGCCTATATTGCCGCCCTGCGCAGTGCCAAGGCGCATTTTGCCGGGCAGATTCGCGTGGCGGCCGGGCTGGAACTGGATGCGCTGTCCAGCTTTCCCGCCCGCGCGCAGCTGGATTATGTCATCGGCTCCGTGCACTATATGCACGACAAGGCCACAGACTGTTTTTACGGCGTGGATTGGGACGAGGCAACCGCGCAAAGCTGTATCAATGAGATGTTTGGCCAAAACGGCCTAGCCTATGCCAAGGCATATTACGCGGCTGTGGCGGAAAATGCGCTGCGCACGCGGCCAGATGTGATCGGCCATTTTGACCTGGTGGTAAAGCCCAATGCGCGCGGTGTGCTGTTTGACGAGGAAAGCCCAGCCTACCGTGCTGCCGCACTGGAGGCGCTGGATGCCTGCTGTGAGGCAGGTTCTATTCTGGAAGTGAACACGGGCGGGGTGTTCCGTGGCTGGCGCAGCACGTTTTACCCTGCACCTTTTGTGCTGCGCCGTGCAAAAGAAAAAGGTATGCGTGCCATGATCAATGCAGATGCGCACTGTGCCGAGGCTCTGTGCTTCGGCTTTGAAACGGCGCGTGCATTGCTGCGCGAAGCGGGGTTTCGCAGTGTGGCCGTACTGCGGGACGGCGCCTTTGCAGACGAGCCGTTGTAACACAGAAAACACCTTGCATAAACGCCCCTTTCGGTGTTATGATGAAAACAGAAAAACAGGGTAGCGGTGTGCCGCATGCCCGAACGCGGCCCGCATGGGCCAGGAAAAGGAGATAAGAGCGCATGTCGAATATTTGGCACGATATGAGCCCCTCGCGCATCAGCCCGGATGATTTTATCGCAGTGATCGAAATTGAAAAGGGCTCTAAGAAGAAATATGAGCTGGACAAGGAAACCGGCCATATCATTTTGGATCGTATCCTGTATACTTCCACGCACTATCCGGCCAATTACGGCCTGATTCCCCGCACGTATGCGGATGACGGAGACCCGTTGGACGTGCTGGTTCTGTGCAGTGAAACAATTGCCCCGCTCAGCCTTGTGCGGTGTTACCCCATCGGTGTCATCACCATGCTGGATCAGGGTAAAATGGATGAAAAAATTATTGCCATTCCGTTCAACGATCCTACATATAACACGTACACGGATATC
Organism: uncultured Clostridia bacterium; assembly: GCA_945867255.1. Taxonomy (GTDB): domain Bacteria; phylum Bacillota; class Clostridia; order Oscillospirales; family Ruminococcaceae; genus Ruthenibacterium. Next base: position 2,192 of record CAMBHV010000191.1, on the reverse strand, counting down.
TCACAGCTGCCCAGCCATATTTTCTCTGAAATGCGCCATTTCTTCAGTGTGTACAAAAATCTGGAGGGCAAAGATACTGTGGTAAATGAAGAGCAGGGCCCGGAAGAAGCCAGGCGTATCATCAAGAATTGCCTGGATGCCTATATCGAAAAATTTTGCCGTTAAAGGCGGGAAGGAAGCTGTGAAATGAGAAAAGGAACTGCATTCAGCCTGGTGGGCTTCATTCTGGGCTCTGTGGGTGCCGTAGTGTCCGTGACAGCTATCGTGTTCAGCGCTGTGGGTGTGGTGCTGAATAAAAAATTCAGCCGTCCGCGCGTGCGGTAATCGCACACAAAGATCTGGCCGGAGGCTTCGGTGCGTGGTGTATTGCGCACTGTGTGCGCTTCCGGCTTTCTTTTTCGGCGCCTGTGGCAGCGGGCGGCCTGTCATAACGAAAGGGGCTTTACCATGAAACCGCCACAGCGCCCTGTGATGGGAAAACTGGAGACACAAGTGTCTTTTGAAGAGGCGCAAAGCCTATGCGCGCTGGAAGATGTGCCCATAGAATCCTTCGCCTTTACAGGTGGCGGCATGCCATGTGCACAGCTTTCCAAAAGCGAGTGGCACGGCTGCACGCTGGACCATGTGTGCCTGCGTGAGGCGGACCTGCGTGGCGCATATTTTCGCGATACTGTATTTTTTTGCTGTGACCTTGCCGGGGCTGTTCTGATCGGTGCCACACTGCACCGGTGTGAATTTAAAAATTGTCGGCTTACGGGGGCAAATTTCAGCGCCGGGGCTCTGGCGGATGTTCGTTTTTCCGGCTGCGTTGGGCAGAGTGCATCCTTTTCCGAATGCGGCCTGAAGGATGTTATGTTTGAGCAAACAGATCTTTCCAACGCTGCATTTTGTGACATTGGACAACGCCGGCGCGCTGCATTTGCTTTTCAGAAATGCAGCCTTGCCGGGGCACAGTTTTTGCATACACCCCTTGCCGGGCAGAACTTTGCCAGCTGTAATATCGATGGAATCTCTCTGGAGGGGCCGGAACTTCGCGGGGCACACGTTACTGCGCTGCAGGCTTGCGAATTGGCAAAGTTGCTGGGCGTTATTGTGGAATAAGCGAATATCACATCAAGCAGCGGGAGGCTGTGCTATATGAAAGCATATCTCGAAGCGGGGCAGTTCGTTACCACGCATGGCGTTGTGGGTGAATTGAAACTGTACCCATGGGCCGATGGCCCGGAATTTATCGCACATTTGTCGCGGCTATACCTTTCGCCGCAGGGTGGCACACCACTGGAACTGGAGCGTGTGCGCCCGCATAAGGGCATGTGCATCGTAAAGCTGCGCGGGGTGGACAGCCTGGATGCGGCGCGCGCCTATATCCAGAAAGTGGCCTATTTTTCCCGCGCAGACGCCGTGCTGCCGGAGGGACGCTTCTTTGTGCAGGATATCATTGGATGCGAGGTGCGCGACGCGGCCACGGGCGCTGTGTACGGTACGGTGCGCGATGTGACGCACCCTGCTGCATGCGATATCTATACTGTGGAAACGCCGCAGGGCAATACTGTTCTGTTCCCTGCAGTGGCAGAGTTCCTGGGCGAACTTTGCCCACAGAAGGGGTATGTCACAGTGCGCCCCATTCCGGGCATGTTCGACGGCGGGGAGGTGCGCGCCGATGCGGATTGACGTGGCCACGTTGTTCCCGGAAATATGTGAAGCGTTCATGGCGCAAAGTATTATTGGGCGCGCGCAGAAAAATGGTGTCATCGAGTTCCATGCCCATCAGATTCGCGAACACACATTGAACAAGCAGCGTCAGGTGGATGATTACCCCTATGGAGGCGGGCCCGGCATGGTGATGCAGGCGCAGCCTATCTATGACTGCTGTGCGGCTATCCTTCAGGCCGCCGCGGCTGAGGGGCGTGCCCGGCCGCACATCCTGTTTATGACGGCAGGCGGCACCCCACTTACCCAGCAGGTGTGCAAGCGCCTTGCGTGTGAAGAGAGCCTCCTCATCGTGTGTGGGCATTATGAAGGCATTGACGAGCGCGTGATCGAAGCGTTGGCGGACGAAGAAATTTCTATCGGCGACTATGTGCTGACTGGCGGCGAACTTGCGGCCATGGTAGTGGCAGACAGTGTGTTTCGTTTGCAACCGGGTGTGCTGGCCTGTGCCGAGGGCTATGAGGAAGAAAGTTTCTATTCAG
>CAMBHV010000190.1 GCA_945867255.1 uncultured Clostridia bacterium | reverse complement strand
CATATAACACAAACCCTACCATTGTTTCTTCATGATAGATTCCTAAGACATATAACCCGTCCTCATAAGCTGCTTCCACCAACGACTGTTTATTATCTGCAACAAACTCCTGTTGGCCGTCATCCACGGTCAATGTCATACAGTCCCAATAGTTCGATTTATCAATTTTTCTAAACTCCATAGGATGCTCTTTCCATTCTTAACGCCTTTTACCGCGTGTCGCCATTCCGGAAAGTTTGGCATTTTCGCTGACGATTGATGCATGATACGTTTGTTACCGACGCCACAGCGAAACCAGCGTCTCCAAAAGGCCTGATTTTTTTCTTGCAGCATGTGTGCGCGCCGGCCTGTTCGCATGATGGATAACCGCCCTTTTCTTTTCCGGGCGCACCGACTGCGGCATTTGCGGCCAAGCGTGTTCCAGCATGGCATACATACCAAACTGGCTGTCAATGCGCGGCTGCCCCTCTTTGGGTTTCACTTTGGAATAGGTACCGTCCGGGCGCATCTCATGTGCATTTACGTTGTCAGAAAGCTGCATGGCAAGCATATCGAGCAATTCTTTTTTGATAGCGGCATCCCGGATGCGCACGCCCACTTCTACGCGGCGCTCTGTATTGCGGGTAAGAAAATCACCGGAAGCGATATATACCCTTGTATTTTGGCCACATCCGAACACATAAACACGCTCGTGCTCAAGATACCGCCCCACAATGCTGCGCACGCTGACATGTTCTGTAAGGCCAGGCACCCCCGCCTTGATGCAACAAATGCCGCGCACGATCATTCGCACATCAATTCCAGCGCAGGATGCACGGGAAATCTTTTCAATAATGTCTTTATCGCTTACCGAGTTGCATTTCAGCCAAATGCGTGCCGGGCTTCCGTTTGCGGCAGCTTCAATTTCTCTGTCCATCTCCTTCAACAATACGCTTTTAAAGCAAAGCGGGGCAACCAGAAGCTCGCCTGTGTTATCGGTAAGGCGCTCCACTGCCAGATTGTTGAATACCGCAGCCAATTCGGCACCAATTTCCTGATTTGCCGTGATGAATGAAAGATCCGTATATTGTTCTGATGTTTTTTCGTTGTAATTCCCTGTGCCAATTTGAGAAATATACTCAATTTTTCCCTCGTGCTTACGTGTGATCAGGGTGAGTTTAGAGTGAACTTTATAATCTTCAAACCCATAAATTACAGTGCAACCGGCTTCTTCCAGCTGCTTGGAATAATCAATATTACTTTGCTCATCAAAGCGGGCACGCAGCTCCACAATAGCAACTACTTCCTTGCCATGTTCTGCGGCGCTGATCAATGCCTCAACAATTTTGGATTCATGCGCCATACGATACAACGTCATTTTGATAGAAATTACAGACGGATCGTGTGCAGCCTGATACAGCATGCTGATAAACGGACGAATACTCTGATATGGGTAAGAGAGCAATACATCCTGATGTTGCACAGCCTGTGTAAGCGAAAAACCAGCCGGTGGCATCATGGGGCGTTTGGGCGGATAAAACAGAGACACATCATTCGCACTGGCAAGTTTTGCCGCCAATTTGAACGCCACCGAAAGGCCCAGCGGCGCCGTTTGGAAAAACACCTGCTTTTCCGGAAGCATAAGCTTCTCTCGAAGATAAGTTACGATTTCCTGCGGAGCTTTCGCTGTTACCTGCAGGCGCACTGCCGCAAGTTTCCGGCGTTTCTTTAAAAGTTCGCTCATAATTTCACGATAATCCACATCGTGATCGAACATACCTTCATCCACGGTGATGTCTGCATTTCGAGTTACGCGGAATATGCAGCGGGAAGCCACACGCACTTTACCGAACACAAGTTCTGCAAAATGCAGCACCAACTCATCTGTCAGCGCAAACTCCATGTCGCCTTTTTCCGTAGGGATAAATATCACCTGCTGGAACAGACTGGTGAGAGGCACAAGGCCAAAAGACGCAGGTGTGCCATCTTTTTCGTGCAGCATAGCGCCAACATAACTTTCCCCTCCGCGCAGGAATGGGAACGGATGACGCCTGTCAATAATCTGAGGAGATAGTACGGGAAATATCTCGCGTAAAAAATAATGCTTCCAAAAATGCTCCTGTTTTTTGGACAGCTTTTCAAAGTTCACCTTTTTCAAGCCATGCTGTGCGATGTTCTCATACAATTTTGCCATAATCTTATCGCAGTGTGCCTGTAATTCCCGCACAGCCGGCATAATGGCATCAATTTGTTGAGCTGGCGTCATGCCCGTTTTGTTATCCTTTGCGGTCTCTTTTAAAAGCGTACGGTCATAAAGTGAGCCGACCCGAACCATGAAAAATTCATCCAGATTGCTTCCATAGATTCCGGCAAATTTTAACTGTTCTCCCAAAGGCACTGCTTTATCTTTTGCAAGGCTCAGCACACGTCTATTAAATTCCAGCCAGCTAAGTTCCCGATTGATAAACATGTCTTCGGAATTTTTTAAAGCCATACCGGCACACGCTCCTTTTTCCTCTTTCCTCATGATGGATATGATAACACCACAAAACTATGGAACAATTGCAACCGCCACAATCTTTGCGGCAGATACGGTCTTTTCGGAAATACCTTCTACCAAGGCAAGTTCTTCCACACTGTGAAACGGCCCGTGCATTTCACGGTACTCCAGGATGCGTTGGGCTTTCACCGGGCCGATTCCTTCAATCAGCTGCAGTTCTTCCGCGTTTGCCGTGTTGATATCGAGAAGCCCACCTGCCGGCTCAGAAGAAAAATATGTATCCGCGGCACCGGACGAATAAAAACACGGCATTGGAAGCTCAAAAGCAAGCGCCACCAGCACCACTGCAAACAGTATGCCTCCAAAAAGAAGATACTTTTTGGATAAACGGCCTTGCATAGAACGTTCAAACATCTCTTTCTACCGTTCCATATTGATCGATCAGACGATACAGCACCTGTGCTACCCCACCATCCATACATCTTCCAGTAACTTCATCCGCTTCAATTTGAACTTCTTTAGGAGCATTTCCCACCGCCACCGAGTGGCCGGCGGCATGCATCAATTCGATATCATTATAATAATCCCCAATTGCAACGGAATTTGTCAATGGGATATCAAGGTGCTCACACAGCACTTTCAATGCATTGCCCTTGGAAACACCCTGAGGCATGATCTCAAAATACATATCATTGGTGGACACAAAATATATGTCCGAATATTCTGTTTCAGCCGCCCACGCTGCAATCGCCCGCATCTGGGACGGAGGCCCTGCAAACAGCACTTTATTCCACTCTTGCCGAATATCTGCCAGCGGACAAAGCAAATAGATCAAACGCTCCTGCACCGTATGCATATGGGTATATTCGTTTGCCTGCACAATGTTTACCGCACCATCCGCTGTCATCACTTCTATGCCTACACCAGGGAAATTCTGTTGTACCTCCCGCAGGGCGGCTAAAGCAGACTCTTTGTTCAGTGTAACATTCTGAATGTATTCTTCCTTTGCAAAATCGTAAATCACGGCACCGCCCAGCGCAATAACCGGTGCACTGATGTCTACATCATCCAGATA
>CAMBHV010000189.1 GCA_945867255.1 uncultured Clostridia bacterium | reverse complement strand
CTAATGGATATTCGGCCGGACCATGCAAATCTTGTTGCAGAAGATGGCGCCATACGGCAGGTGGACCCTGAAGAGGTATCCGTTGGTGCCATCATCCTTATCAGGCCGGGTGAACGTGTTCCTTTGGACGGCACAGTGCTGGAAGGTGACAGTATGCTGGATACCGCTGCTCTTACCGGTGAGAGCGTTCCTCGCCATACAGCAGCCGGCGATGCAGTGATCAGCGGGTGCATCAACGGCAGCGGCCTTCTTCGTGTGCGTGTAGACAAACCATATGGGGAATCTACCGTAGCAAAAATTTTGGATTTGGTAGAAAACGCAGGCGAAAAGAAAGCTAAGGCGGAAAATTTCATCACAAAATTTGCCCGCTGGTATACTCCTACTGTGGTGATTGCCGCTCTTGTACTGGCTGTGCTGCCTCCATTGATAACAGGTGGCGATTGGGCCAGCTGGGTTCATCGCGCCCTGATCTTCCTTGTGATCAGCTGCCCGTGCGCACTGGTGATCAGCGTGCCACTTTCCTTCTTTGGCGGCATTGGCGGTGCTTCCAAGCGCGGCATCCTGGTAAAAGGCGGCGCTTACATGGAGGTGCTGGCCAAAACCAGCACTGTTGTGTTTGATAAAACGGGTACTCTGACGAAGGGCGTGTTCCGTGTAACTTCCGTGCATCCGCAAGGGATTGATGAAACCCAACTTATCGAACTTGCCGCACTGGCAGAAGGTGGTTCCACGCATCCAATTGCCGCCTCTTTGTGTGCAGCATATGCCAAAACCCCGGATATGTCGCGCGTGGAAAGCTATGAAGAACTGCCCGGGCGTGGTGTGCGCGCCACCGTGGATGGGCACATTGTATGTGTCGGCAATGGCAAGCTGATGGACGAAACAGGGGCACAATGGGATAATTGCCATGTTGCAGGCACAATCGTGCATATTGCAATCGATGGAAGTTATTCCGGGTATCTTATCATATCGGATGAAATCAAGCCGGATGCCGCTGCAGCTGTCGCTGCATTGAAAAAAGCAGGCGTCAAAAAGACCGTAATGCTGACAGGCGATTCGAAAAATGTTGGGGAAGAAGTTGCACAACAGCTGGGGATTGACGAGGTATACACCCAGTTGCTTCCGGCCGACAAAGTAGCGCATATGGAACAACTGTTGGCTCAGCAGCCAAAGGGAGAAACCCTCGCCTTTGTGGGTGACGGTGTGAATGACGCCCCTGTTCTGGCACGCGCAGACGTAGGCATCGCTATGGGCGGCATTGGCTCCGACGCCGCAATCGAAGCCGCTGACGTTGTGCTGATGGATGACAAACCTTCGAAACTGGCCGAAGCTGTGTGTATTTCGCGGCGCACCTTGCGCATCGTGCACCAGAATATTATATTTGCATTGGCAGTAAAAGTTCTGGTGCTGGTATTGGGCGCATTCGGCATGGCCAACATGTGGGAAGCCGTGTTTGCAGATGTGGGCGTTATGGTGCTGGCCATTTTAAACGCCATGCGCGCATTGAAGGCCCCGCAAGAATAAATGTCTCTTTGAGCTGATGAAAAGCAGAACGTGTGTCACTCCCAGTGGATAGTCTTTGGCCAGCTTGTGCGCTCCGGCCAATAGCAAGTCTCTACCCTTCTTGAAGTCGCTTTACAAAAAAGCGCTCTGTTCGGCAAAAAGCCAGCATGGAAAGAGGCAGATGATCCTTACAGATCATCTGCCTCTTTCAACATACCATATGCAAGCCGATTCAAGGCAACCTGCTTTCAACGATGAATCAGAAAACCGAACTGCAAAAAAATGGGAAGCTTCTGCACGGATGTGGCATTCCCAGCCGCATCATTCCTCTGCCTTTCTGTTTCACTAAATGCACTGTGCTTCACACCCGTGTGTCTTCTGCACCATACCGGCCTGTTTGCACTTGCCTTGCGCATCTGGGCGTTCTCATACAGTTTCGCTTCTCCCTCATCCTATCATGGGTTTCAAAATGAAAAAGTACGCAAGCACTACAATCCCCAACAGGATACGGTACCACCCAAACACCTTAAAATCATGTCGTTTCACATAACTCATTAAAAAACGAATGGATAGCATGCTCACTACAAACGCAGTCAACATACCCATTCCCAAAACAGCCAGTTCCGCCGCAGAAAAGGAAAAACCAAATTTCAACACTTTGATCAGGCTGGCGCCGGCCATGACCGGTATCGCCAGGAAAAATGTGAACTCTGCCGCCAGTGTACGGGAGCAGCCCAACAGGATACCGCCCAGAATGGTGGCTCCGGAGCGGGATGTGCCCGGCACTAAACTAAGTACCTGGAACACACCAATCCCCAGCGCTGCACCCCACGTCAAGTCCTTCACCGAAGACATTTTTACCCGCCTTGGGTTCGACTCCACCACAATGAACAAAATTCCATACAAAATCAACATGGCTGCCACCACGGGCGGATTGTGCAGATGCTCTGTCATCCAGTCGTCCAGTGGAAGGCCAATGAGCATGGCGGGAAGAATGGCCACCAGCACTTTGAACCACATCGCCCATACATCCTGTCTGCAATAACGCCGCACGAGATAGTGCCCCGTCTTCTCTCCGTTATGGCGTACGGCAACGCGGTTACAAAAGGGCCAAATCTGCCCCCAAAACAAAACCACTACTGCAAGAATGGCGCCAAACTGAATCACAACGTCAAACATTTCCTTAAATGAATCTGACATCCCCAACGAAATAAACTCGTCTGCCAGAATCAGATGCCCTGTGCTGGAAATTGGCAGCCACTCCGTAATTCCTTCTACCACGCCTAAAATGGCCGCTTTCAGCAGATCTAACATGTATGCATTTCCTCCGTTGTATCAAATATCTTTTAAAAGGATGCCCACAGGGCAATGATCTGACCCCAAAACATCCGAATAGATCAGCGCATCTTCCAAAGACGGCGCAAGGCGGCTGGATATTACAAAATAATCAATACGCCAGCCTGCATTCGTTTCTCTTGCACGGCGAAAATAGCTCCACCAAGTATATGCACCTGTAACATCCGGATATTTCCATCGGAATGTGTCTACAAAGCCGCTTTCCAGCAGCTGTGTGAATTTGGCGCGTTCCTCGTCTGAAAACCCCGCCGACCCCTTGTTCGGGCCGGGGTTTTTCAAATCAATAGGCTGATGCGCCACATTCAAATCGCCACAATACACCACCGGCTTTTCCGCGTCCAGCTTGATCAGGTAATTGCGCAGCGCATCCTCCCACTGCATGCGATATTCAATGCGCCGCAAGCCGTCCTGGCTGTTCGGGGTATATACATTTACCAAATAAAAATTTTCAAATTCCAGGGTAATAGCCCGGCCTTCATGGCTGTGCTCTTCCGCACCAATGCCATAGTTCACCGAAATGGGCCGCAGCCTTGTAAACACCGCAGTGCCGGAATAGCCTTTCTTTTCTGCCGAATACCAGTACTGTTCATACCCCGGTGTATCAAACTGCGCCTGACCTGGCTGCATTTTGGTTTCCTGAATGCAGAACACATCTGCATCCAGCGCACGAAACACATTAGCAAACCCTTTGTTCAGCACAG
>CAMBHV010000188.1 GCA_945867255.1 uncultured Clostridia bacterium | reverse complement strand
AATTCCCATCCACAGTGGGAATTTTTAATAAAGAGTTCTTCGAACAATTTCCAGAACAGCGCTCGGGTCGTAGTCTTGGCGCAGCAGAGCAGACAGCATCAGAGAAAAAAGAACATCTGCAAATTTTTCTACTGTAAACGACTCGGTGAAAGCGCTCGGGCGCACTTGAGGATCTCGTTTTAAGACAGAACACAACGCTTCTAAAATATGCTGCCATGTTTGCTGCATACGCTTTTTACCATCTAACTTATCCTCCCGCATAAATCCCATTGAGTGAAGAGTAAAAAAGCCCGGATATTGTTTGCAACCGTATTGCATTCGTCCATACATCCAGAGAATACATGCCTGCGTATCCTGAAATATAGATTCATCTTCTGGGCGATGAAAAATCTCGCACCAAACACTTTCTACCGTGGCCCCTATCAGTTCTGCCTTGGAGTCAAAATAATTGTAAATGGACCCAACAGATACACCGCAGGCCGCTGCAACAGAGCGAATATTGACCGCTGACCAACCCTGCTGCTGGATTAACTTCCGGCTGGTTTTTAAAATTTCTTCTTTGGATGTCACAACAATGTTCATTTTGTTCCCCCAACCTGAACGTTGTTCATATTCATTATGTATTTTAGATGGAATATATCGTTTTGTCAAACCCCTAAAAATGATATTTACGAACCATGCACAAAGCAAAGTAGTTATTATACTAAATTAGGCCTGTTTCTGATTTTGCATAGGGCCCTTTCCAAAGAACTTATATGATGCACATTATGTATTTCAATGCAACTTTGGGATATCCATCAAAGCAAAAAGTACCCCCGCATGTACTGCAATACCATTACATGCGGGGGTACACAATTTCAAATAAATCTTTATGCGTCTTTTTCGCCTGAGTTGTCCAACTGAAGTTTTTCCACTTCCTGAATAGCCCAACGTTTGAAACGAATTTTCACACGGTCAGACCCAGTTTCCAGAACGAATGTGTCTTCTTTGATGCTTGCTACACGGCCCACAATTCCGCCAATCGTGGTAACACCATCGCCCACTTCAATCGAGTTACGCATAGCCGCAGCCTGCTTTTCCTTTTTATTCTGCGGGCGAATGATCAGGAAATACATGATAACAAAAACACCAAGCAGCGGGATCAGCATGGTTAAGGTAGACATTGCGCTAGAATCCATAATGAAATGATTCCTCCTAAAGTCAAGATTTTCACGTCATGATACAGTATACAGAAAAATTGCACACGTTGCAAGGGCTTTACAGAAATTTCGCATTCAGATACGTGTGTCTAACAGCTGCACGTATTGTTTGTAAAATGATTCAAAACTACCCTCGTCCAATGCTGCGCGTATTTTTTCCATTAGAGTGTTATAGAAATGCAGGTTATGAATCACTGCCAACCGCATGCCAAGCATTTCGTCTGCTTTAAACAGGTGGCGCAGATATGCTTTGGAGAAATTCCGGCAGCATTCACAGTTGCAGTGTTCATCCAGCGGGCTCTCATCCAGCTCATATTTGGCATTTTTGATATTCACAATACCATTCCAGGTAAACAGGTGGCCGTGACGGGCGTTTCGGCTTGGCATTACGCAGTCAAACAAATCCACACCACGGTGCACAGCTTCCAGAATATTTCCGGGAGTACCCACCCCCATAAGATAACGAATTTTATCTTGGGGCATATATTCTTCCACCAAGCTGATTACACGGTACATTTCCTCTTTTGGTTCCCCTACTGCCAGGCCGCCAATGGCATAACCGTCCAGATCCAGCTCTCGAATCTGTTTCATATGTTCAACGCGCAAATCGTCGTAACAGCATCCCTGATTGATGCCAAATAACATTTGATGGGGGTTTACCGCTTTCCCCTCTTGCTTTAAGCGCGAAAGTTCGTCCTTACACCGCTTCAGCCAACGCACCGTGCGTTCACACGAATTTTTAGCATAATGATATTCTGCCGGATTTTCCATGCACTCATCAAATGCCATGGCGATGGTACTGCCAAGGTTAGCCTGAATGCGCATGCTTTCTTCAGGGCCCATAAAAATTCGATGCCCATCCAGATGAGAAGCAAATGTTACGCCTTCCTCTGTAATATTGCGCAATTGCGCAAGGCTGAACACCTGAAAACCACCAGAGTCAGTAAGAATAGGGCCATCCCATCTGGTGAAACGATGCAGGCCTCCCAGCTTTGCCACTTTTTCGTCACCTGGGCGCAGATGTAAATGATAGGTATTACAAAGCATTACCTGACAATGGTTTTCTTTTAAGTCAAATGCGGAAAGGCCCCCCTTAATGGCGCCAGCCGTTGCCACATTCATGAATGCAGGCGTCTGTACTGTTCCGTGCACCGTTTCGAAACTGGCACGCCGTGCCTTTCCTTCCGTTTTGATCAAATGATACATGGATACTCCTTCTCTGTCAGGCTACTGCCTGTTCTCAAAAAACCAGCGGTGCCAGGAAAAGGTCCCAGCACCGCCATATGGATCGTTTTTATTATACCGATTGTATGCATCGAAGTCAACGGTTCTTACCTATAGCACCTAATAAGGCTGGCCCAAATTATCTGAAAACAAAATTCATTTATGCCTTATAAACCCATGCACTGCATCAATGAATTCCAGAATGCTTGGGCTGGGATTTTGAGCGTATAACAGCCCATAAGGAATGCGGTAATTCCACTCCACCGGAATTGTTACGAGAGAAGGATGTACATCTTTCCAGCATTCTAAGTTTAAAAGAAGCGTTCCTTCCTGCTCACAGCGATTGAACACCTGGGCATCGTAAAAATAGCCGGCATCCTGAATATGGATTTGTGGATGGTTCATTTGTAAATCGTCTCTCAATGCGTCATTTACCGGAGAATCCCCGCGTGTTACCATTACTAAGGTCTCACCATACAGGTCTGACACTTGTAACAGTTTCTTGCCCGCCAACCGATGGCCCACAGGCACAGCAACACATTTTCGATATGTACCCAGTTGATATAAGCGGCAACGCTGTAACCACTGCTGGGAATCGCATACACCTACAATGAAGTCAAATTCGCGGCCGATTTTTTCAATTACGGAAAGAATACCCGCATGGTCGTCTTCAAACGGAACGATTTGAATTTTGAACTGCGGGAAAACATCATTCACGTGAGACCAGATGTCCATAAATGTTTTGCATGGATTCAGCATGGACGTTCCCACACGGATCGTATGAAACTGCTGGCCCGCAAGCTTTCTGGCACGTTCCAGTGCACGTTGGGAATACTCCATGATATATTTTGCGTCTTTGTAAATAGATTTTCCGCATTCCGTCAATTGAAGCCCATGGCTTGTACGCATAAAAAGAGTAAGCCCCAGTTGTTTTTCCAAAAGGTCTATCTGCTTCATAACAGCCGTCGGGCTTAAATATAGTTGCTGTGCTGCGCGGTTCATACTGCCACAGTCTGCCGCACAGACAAAAGTTTTTAAAAGGCTATTATACATCCTGTTCCCCCGCAATAGCATTAACCATTGGTTAATGCTATTTTAATTTTTTAGAACTTCTCTGTCAAGAAACTTGGTGTTACAATGCAAGCAGTAACAGGAAAGGAGGAAAAGAATTGAACGCGTTGTTGTTATATTTCTCTCGCAAAGGTGAAAACTATCT
>CAMBHV010000187.1 GCA_945867255.1 uncultured Clostridia bacterium | reverse complement strand
CTTTCTGATATTTGCAAAATGAACGCGACAGGCTGGGCACTTGCTTTTCTCATTGAAAGCGGGCCTTTACAGCCGCTCTTCTTATGTGCGAAGAAATTTTTGCAGGCAAATCACAGGTCATACAAAAGAGCGCTGTAATCTGGCACAGGCCAGAAATCCTGCGGAAGTTGCATTTCCAATGCGTCTACTGCGCGGCGCAGCGCAGCCATTTCGTGGTGTGCCATCTCGCGGAAACGCTGTGCGCGTTCGCCTTCATTCAACGCTTCACCATCCACAGCTGCCAGGGTACGCCGCAATGCCTCCGTTGCACCGGCGGCTACATCGATGGAAACGCACAATTTCTCTACGGCGGCTTTGGCGCTGGCGCTGGCGCAACCACATTGTTCGGCAAGGCGTTCTGCCTTGGCTACTTCGGAAAGATAGCGATAACTGGCGGGAAGGACGCTGCGGCCTGCCATCTCCAGCATGGTAGAAGCATCAATGTGAAGATGTTTTGTGTAATCCTCCAGCGTGATCTCATAGCGGGAATGGCACTCTGCCTGCGTCAATACTCCTGTGCGCTCAAACATGGCTACATTCTTTTCTGCAATGTAGCTGGAAGCTGCACGCACCATGTCCGGAATATCCGGCAAGCCACGGCGTGCGGCCTCGCACCGCCACTCGGCGCTATAGTTGTTCCCATTGAACACGATGCGCCCATGGTCGCGCCAAGTATCGGCCACAATGGAACGAACCTCGGCGGCTTTATCGGTTGCCTGCTCCAGCCGCGTGGCAAAACTGGCCATGGTGTCGGCTACAATAGCGTTTGTTACGGTGTTGGCAAGCCCGATAGATTGGCTGGCCCCTACCATGCGGAACTCAAATTTGTTGCCTGTAAAGGCAAACGGAGAAGTGCGGTTGCGGTCTGAATCATCGCGCTTTACCTGAGGCAAACTGCGAACATCGGCCAGAACCTCACCGTATTCCGCGTGCTTCAACCGATGGCCCTCGGCAATTTCGCGCAACATATTGGTAAGTGCATCGCCAAGAAACACGCTGACGATAGCGGGTGGTGCCTCATGGCCACCCAGGCGTTCTTCATTGCCGGGGCATGCGGCGGAAAGCCGCAACAGATCTGCGTATTGATCCACCGCACAAAGCACCGCGCAAAGGGTTACCAGAAATACATGGTTTTCCTCCGGTGCGTGGCCTGGCTTCAACAGGTTTTTGCCGGTGTTGGTAACAAGGCTCCAGTTATTATGTTTGCCGGAACCGTTTACGCCGGCAAATGGCTTTTCATGCAGCAGACAGGCAAACCCGTGGCGAAGCGCAACCTTACGCATCAGTTCCATGGTGATCTGGTTATGGTCACATGCGATATTCGCTGTGCTGAACACATTGGCCAACTCATATTGGCCGGGTGCCACTTCGTTATGTTCTGTTTTGGCGGGCACACCGATCAACCACAATTCGTCATCCAGTTCCCGCATAAAAGCGCGCACTCGCTCGGAAATGCTGCCATAATAGTGGTCGCCAAGTTCCTGCCCTTTGGGTGGCTTGGCACCCAGCAGGGTACGGCCACATACTTTTAAGTCAAGACGCTTATCAAATAACTCTTTGTCCACAAGGAAATATTCCTGTTCGGCGCCTACCGTGGGCAGCACGGAAACCGTTTCTTTGTCACCCAGTGCACGCAGCACGCGCAGCGTCTGGCGGTTCAGTACCTGGATGCTGCGAAGAAGCGGGGTTTTTTGATCCAACGCTTCTCCTGTATAGGCGCAGAATGCCGTGGGGATATACAGCGTAGTGCCCAGCACAAAGGCAGGGCTTGTGGGGTCCCACGCGGTATAACCACGCGCCTCAAATGTGGCACGCAGCCCGCCGGAGGGGAAAGAGGAAGCATCACTTTCTCCCTTTGTCAGCATTTTGCCGGAAAACCGTGTGATGGGTTTGCCCTCGTGCACACCATCGATGAAAGAATCATGCTTTCCTGCACCTGCACCAGTCAGCGGAATGAACCAGTGGATATAGTGCGTGGCGCCAAGGTCGATAGCCCAGTTCTTCATGGCGTCTGCCACCACGTCAGCCACACGCGGGTCCCACTGCTCACCTTCATCCCGAATGCGCCGCAAAGACTGATATACTTCCTGCGGAAGCCGTGCGCGCATGGCGCGATCATCAAATACATGGCTGCCAAACTGTGAAAAAGCCCCGTTTTCCAAACCTGTTCCTCCCCCTGAAACGCTGGTATGTGGCACGGCCAAACTTGAGCAGGCTGCGCCATAGAAAAATAACAAAAACATTTTATCACGCACCTGCGCGTGACACAAGGGAAAGTTGCAAGAAAGCAACTTTCCGCAGGGCCGTTCCACGCAGAATATGAGGGGCATCTTTGCCGGCCCGCCATATGGGAAAACGCCCCGGTTGCCAAAATGACGGATTTGTTTTATCATAAATAAGTTCTGCCCATGGAGAGAAGAAGCTGTATTACTGTGTAATATGCTGCCATGGGCGATGTGCGCGGGGGCATTTTTAGGCGGTGAATACCTTGGCGGCACCGCTTGGGCGACGGGATATACAGGCCGCTTGGGTACATATTGTGACAGAAGGGGGGCAGTGCTTATGAAACTTAAACAAAGCGTGCGCGATACGTTTCGCTTTTTTGCCTGCACAAGCGAGTGTTGGCTGGCGCTGTTTTTCCTTATATATCCTTTATATGCGGAGCAGGTTGCCTGCGCAGGGCTGGAACTTCCCCTCACGGCAGAAAAAGTGTTGCTGGCGTTGGCTTTGGGAACATTGATGGTACTGGCCTCGAACCTGCCGCGCCGCCCGGTGCATGGGTTTATTCTGGTGGCTATGCTGTGCTGCGCCATCAGCATGATGCACATCTCCCAGTTTATCTACTGGAATATATTTCATACGCCTTATTTTCTTCGCTCTGCTCAGGGGCTGGGCGCGGCGCTGGAGTTTTGGCGAGTGGCAGTACAGGCTGCTGTGCAAAACGCAGGATATATGGTTTTATATGCGCTGCAGCTTGTTGTGCTGTTTACCTGGGCGCGCCGCGTCATGGTGCGGCGTGGGCAACGTGGGCCTCGCCGCGCGCCGGCGGCAGCGTTTTTTGTACTGGGGTTATGTGCCGGTGCGGTGATGGCGCAAAATGCTCAGGATGTCAGTTTGCTTTGCACGGGCTATGTGCCGGTGCAGAGTGTGCGGCGTTTCGGAATTGTGCCCGCCATGACATTAAACGCAAAGTACGATGTGTTTGGGCAGACTGCCCGGTCGGTTGATGCGGGCCTTTCCGGGCAGCAGAGTGAACAGAACCACGGCAGTGTGGCGCAGCGCAATAAAAAAATTTATGGCGAAAATGAGATGGAAATTGCGTTTGATCTTTCAGAAGAAGATGCTGTATTGCGTGGCCTGAACGAATATTTCAGTGCAAAAGAGCCCACTGCAAAAAATGAATATACAGGAATGCTGAAAGGGAAAAACCTGATTTACATCACAGCGGAGGGCTTTTCCAAGTTTTTGATCGACCCACAGCGCACCCCTGTTTTATATAAGATGGCAACGCAAGGGTTTCGGTTCCATAATTTTTACACACCGCTGTGGGGCGTGAGCACCACAGATGGGGAATTTGCAGCAACGACCAGCCTGATCCCCA
>CAMBHV010000186.1 GCA_945867255.1 uncultured Clostridia bacterium | reverse complement strand
GGAATGGGGGCTCCCCTGTTCATAAGAAAAGCCCAGGCTTTGCCTGGGCTTTTCTTGTGCGCCTGGTCCCTCCCGTTTGGCAAAGCGCATGTGTTATTTCTTCACCACATTTGGCATGAATATCTTTTCGCTTTCTAAAACCGGCATTCCACTCGAGCCGAGTACTGGCCGTATACCATATTCAGGTGATACTCCATGAAAAAGTTTATTCTCTCGTTTATCATACTGGTTGCGTTGGTGATTGGCATCCTCGCCTATTCCATTTGGATAGAACCCAATCTTCTAACAGTTCGAAACATCTCTGTGGAAACAAAAGAGCCTATTTCACCTTGCCGGGTTGTTTTTTCAGCGATACCCATTTTGGAAAATGGTATGATGTACAACACGCCTCCGATATTGTGGACAAAATCAATTCGCTGGATGCAGACATTGTGGTATTTGGCGGTGATCTTCTGGACAACTATGCAAGAGATTCCCAAAGCATAGATCTGGAAGCTTTGGCAGGTGAACTTTCGCGCATTCAGGCGCACACAGGTAAATTTGCTGTTTGGGGAAACCATGATTACGGCGGTGGAGCCAGCCGCATCTATGAAGATTTCATGGCAGAGTGCGGTTTTAGAGTTTTGAATGATGAAAGCGTTCTGCTTGCACCATATAATATTCTGCTGGTGGGGTATGATGATATTCTTATGGGCTGGACAGACCCTTCTTTGTACACATTAAAAAGTGACGGATTTCATATCATCATCGCGCATGAACCTGTAGTAGCGCAGAAAATACAAAATGATACCGGTGAGAATTTTCTGTTTTCCGGCCATACACACGGCGGACAGGTAAATATCCCATACTTTACGGCCAAGGCCTTGCCAACAGGCTGCGGAAAATTTGTGCATGGCCTTTATGACGCTGAAGAAATCGGCGCATCCAGCCGTTTGCAGATGTATACCAGCAGCGGGATTGGAATGACAAAATATCCGCTGAGGTTTCTTCGCATGCCGGAGATCATCTGTGCAGAATTCAGCAGCAATACATAAAAAGAGTGTTTAAAAAGAGAGAGGGATCTTTTGTGGCAAAACAGGAGAATGATCTTGGGCGTGACGCAATCGGGAAACTGGTGCTGCGCATTGCGCTTCCCAGCATGTTGGCCCAATTCGTAAGCGTGTTGTATAGCATTGTAGACCGCATGTATATCGGAAACATTCCAGTTGTAGGCGATGTTGCTCTGGCCGGTGTGGGGGTTTGCGGCCCTGTGGTTACCATGGTGGGCAGTGTGGCATTTTTGATTGGCGTGGGCGGTGCCCCCCTTATGAGCATCAAATTGGGTGAAAAAGATGAGGCCGGCGCAAAGCGCATCATGGCAAACTGCTTTTTGATGCTGTGCGTAAGTTCGGTGTTGCTGATGGCCATTATTTTTCCTTTCGCAAAGCAGATGCTACTTGTGTTTGGCGCCTCTGAAACAACACTTCCCTACGCCATGCCCTATTTTACTACCTATTTACTCGGCACCCCATTTGCCCTGATGGCCACCGGGCTGAACCAGTTGATTGTGTGCCAAGGATTTGCCAAAGCAGGCATGAAGTCTATTCTGCTGGGAGCCATTATGAACATCTTGCTGGATCCCGTGTTTATCTTTGTGCTGGACATGGGCGTGCGCGGCGGCGCCATTGCCACTGTGTTAAGCCAGATGGCAAGCTGCGCATATGCAGTGTGGTTTTTGCTGTTTTCACACCGCGCACCGGTTTCTATCACATTTGGCGGATACAACGTTCGTGTCATGCTGCGCATTTTAACGCTTGGGTTTTCGCCTTTTATCATCATTGCCATGGACAATGTGATGATCATTGCCATGAATGCACTTCTACAGCGTTATGGTGGCCCTTCGGAAGGCGACATGCTGGTTACTTGCGCCACCATTGCGCAGAGTTTCATGCTGGTTGTCACCATGCCTTTGAGTGGCATTACAGGTGGTACGCAAAGCATTCTGGGCTATAACTATGGCGCGTGCGATATGGCGCGCGTCAAGCGCGCTTCCCACACGATCATGTGGTTGTGTGCAGGGTACGCAGTTTTTATGACAGCCGTTGCTTTTCTTGCAGGGCCCTTATTTGTGCGCCTGTTCACACAGGATTCCGTAGTGATGGAACAGGCTGTGCGTGCCATTCGCATTTGCGTACTTGCCATTATCCCATTGGGCGTGCAGTATGAAATCGTAGACGGGTTTACCGCACTGGGGCAGGCACAACTTGCGCTTCCTTTGTCGTTCTGGCGTAAAGGCGTGTATTTTGTAGCGTTGTTCGTATTGCCAGCCTTATTTGGCGCAAAATCTATTTTTTATGCCGAGCCCATCTCCGATATTCTTGGGCCTGCCGTTTCCATTGCAGCTTATCTGCTACTTACGGATAAGCTTTTACAGCGCCGAAGTGAACAGGCCTCCACCCGCCATTGGCACCAAACGGAACCACAACAACTCCAATAATATAAACACAAAGCCCCGGGAACCCGGGGCTTTGTGTTTATTTGTGCTTAGGATTCTTCCTGCTGAGCAAAAAGGGTTGTAGAAAGGTATCGTTCGCCCGTGTCTGGCAAAAGTGCAACCACGATTTTATCATGAAACTGCGGCCGGCGGGAAAGCTGCATGGCGGCCCACAGTGCCGCCCCAGAGGAAATGCCTGCCAGAATACCTTCATGGCGGGCAAGGCTGCGCGCGGTGGAAAGTGCCTGCTGCGTTTCCACACGGAACACTTCGTCATACACACGGGTGTCCAGCACATCCGGCACAAAACCTGCACCAATGCCCTGGATACCATGCGGGCCGGCTTTCCCACCACTCAGTACAGGGGAATCTGCTGGTTCCACCGCGGCAATGTATACATTCTGGTTTTTCTCTTTCAGGTAATTTCCCACGCCCGTAATGGTTCCGCCTGTGCCCACACCTGCTACAAATGCGGCCACTTCCCCGCAAGTATCACGCCATATCTCAGGGCCGGTACCCGCATAATGGGCGGCCGGGTTCGCCGGGTTTGTAAACTGTCCAGCCAGGAATGCACCTTCCTGTTTTGCAATTTTCTCCGCCATTTCAATGGCGCCAGACATTCCCTTTGCACCCGGTGTAAGAACAAGTTCCGCCCCATATGCCGCCATTAAAGTGCGGCGCTCTACGCTCATGGAATCCGGCATCACAATCTTTGCCTTATAGCCGCGCATCGCACAGGCCATGCATAAACCCACTCCGGTGTTACCGCTGGTTGGTTCCACCACGGTGTCGCCCGGCCGAAGGCGGCCGGAGCGTTCTGCTTCGTTCAACATGGCAAGGGCCACACGGTCTTTTGCACTTCCGCCGGGGTTACACCCTTCCAACTTTACCAGCAGCCGTGCAGTAATGCCTTCCCGCTGTTCCATATTATGCAACCGCACAAGCGGGGTGTTTCCCACAAGCTGTGCCGCGCTTTCGTATATATTTTTCATATGCTGGCCCTCCCCTGTCTCTTATGAAATCTATTTTTCATCATAGCGCCCTTGCTCCATATACGCAAGTTTTTTAATGAGTGCAGAAAGTGCCGCCTCTGCCCCGGAACCATGGCTTTCCACGATTGGCACGGCAGGCACCATATCCATGATTGTATGGTTACGGTTCGCCCGGTAAAT
>CAMBHV010000185.1 GCA_945867255.1 uncultured Clostridia bacterium | reverse complement strand
TCCCATTGCGCATGAACACAAGCTGATGCGCCACTTTTTTGCCGGGCAGAAAATGGAATAGGACATTGGTAACACGGACACCATACTCGAACTGAACGCCTTCCTGTTTCAAGTAATTTACCAAAGGCAAAATCAGTGATTCATACTGGTTATACTTGGTGAATTTCAATGCGGAGAGATCCGGCAGGCCCCCGATGTGATGCAGAAATCTTTGAAGATACAATTTCATTTCCAGGGCGGAATGCCATTTTTCAAAGGCAAACATCGTCTGCCAGTACAGCCAGAAATTGGAGCGGAAGAATTCATCATCCAACACATCTGCAATCGTTTTGTTGTACAGTGATTCGTCTGTGGCAAAGAACAGATCCATCAGTTCCAAAGCGGCGGCGTCACTGAGCTCAAATCGGTTCCCGGTGCGGGCGCTCTCTCCGCGGCGCAATGTGGCACGATTCATGGAAAAGTTGGGGTCGTCTTTGTTTAGCCAGTAAAATTCGTCCAGGACGCTGGCACCTGGTGTTTCAAGGGATGGGATGGAGCGGTACAGATCCCACAGGCATTCGTAATGGTTTTCCATTTCGCGCCCTCCGCGAATCACGAACCCCAGGTCCGGTACATCCAGACCGTCGCATGCACCGCCTGGCAAATCTGCTTCTTCCAGAATGTGAATGCGGGAACCATCCATCTGGCCATCCCGTATCAAAAAAGCTGCGGCAGAAAGGCTGGCCAGCCCAGAGCCAACAAGCCATGCCTGTTTTTGATCCACACCGTCTGGTTTTCGCGGGCGGGCGAATGCTTCATAGTTTCCGTTGCTGTAATACATAAATACCTCCGTATGCCGGCACGATGGCCGGCAGATAAAATAATGAATGAAAGAGGATGCCCATACTGTGAAGTACTCGCTTGCCCAAGTGGGCGAAGAAAAGATCCGGCCCTTCATTTGTGTTTATCATAGTCCTTTTTTCCATAAAAGAATGTTTGATAAACAACGCAAATAATGAATTCTTTGTGAACGCAGAAAAACGGCTTGTCAGGAAGGTGCGAATTGCTCCAGGATTTGCCCCAGAGGATAGATGTCTACGCCGGATGCCAGCTCAAAAGTTACAACTCCCAGCCCGGCGAACCATAGTTTCAGTTCACTGTCAAAATCCAGTACACCGGCCGATTGCAGCGCATAGGCCTGAACGCTTCGGTAAGGCAGAAATGCCATCATTTTTTTCTTGCCAGTGACACCCTGCGTATTGACGGCAATGATGCGTTTGTTCGTGAACACAACACCATCACGGATGCCCTGATATTGCTGCAAGATCTTTTCTCCTTCGCAAAAGAAGGGAGAAAGGATATCGGCAAGCCGTGTGCCTTCTGTGGGACGAAGTTTTAGAAATGCCATGTTTTCAAGATCAGCCATTCAAAACGCCCTTCTTTTTCTCACCAGACGGCACATTTTCAAACAGAATCTGCTGGCGCTCACTTAGCGGGAACAGCCGGAGCATATCGGAATCTAGTGCCTCATGGAAAAGTGACACGGCATGGATGCAACTGTTTTCATATGTTTTGTAATAGTAGACGCCTGATTTTGCATCAATGCAGCAGGAATAGCGAGTGATGTCGGTGCGGCTTTCATCTGTCACCACGCTTCCGCGTACCATGGCAACAGCATCCAGAATGTGGAAAAATTGCGTTACGGTGCTGAATTCGTCTTTCCCAAATACAGAGTTACATTTCAGAAAAGCCGCTTTTACAAACCGGGACATAGGGGAGAAATCCCCTGGCAGCCCCATGGCTCCCATGCCCTGCCCATAAGTGCGAAGAGGAACGCTGGACGAAAAATGGTTGACAGGCGCAGATGTGCGCAGATGCATATAATTATTCAAATTCATCATTTGAAATGGGAATGGCGGGTTGTTCGTCAGTACTCCTGCGGGATTTTCATATATATTCAGCCCGTCCTTCATGGATTCCACTGTGATGGAGCCCGTCTGATCGGCAATGTGCCAGTGAAGAGGGGCAAGAGGATATCCGGCAGAAAACGGAATGGCAACAAGGCTGATGTCTTCCAGAAGGCTGCGGGCCTGAGCAAGACTTTCGCACTGCCCCAAAAGAAATGGGATCAGTTCATATGGTGCCAATGCCGTTTTTTCGCTGGGCGCCAAAGGGGCATAGTAGGCATTCTGGGGGAAGTTGAGGCCGGCAATATATACCCCTTTTTCGTTAACGGCTTCTGCATAAAGCGGAACTCCTTCGGCAACACAGGCCATGCCAATCATGGCAAAATGCGAAGGCATGCTGGGAACTTGATGAAACGCAAAGGGAAAGTTGCGTGGGGTGACCACAACCTGTTCACCGAAAGGAACGTCCAAATCAAGGTTGCGGCCAAACAGGGCCACCGGGGAAGTAAAGGAAAGACTGGTGCACATAACATGATACCTCTTTTTATAACAAATATTTTTTCAAGAAAGATCGAGCTCCTCGATATCTTTAGTGTATCTAAAACGCGGCTGAAAAACAGTTGTTTGAACAACATTTCTATTTAAAATTGAAAAGGAGAACAGAAAGGAGGCTTGTGAAGCGCTGCATAAGAAAGCGCTTCACTTTCACAGAAAACATTCTTTGTAAAATCATAGAATTGGGCTTTTACGCGTGGCGATCGGCAAGAACAGTTGTACATTTTTATAGCGGGCAACTGCTGTTTAGAATATGCAACGATGAAGATAAAGGGACTGCATCATAAGAGTACTTTCTGTTTTTTGCAGAAATATGATGAGAGGGCGGGAGAGAGAAAAGGCAAAAGGAAAATTCCGGTGGAGAAATTTCCACGTGGGCGATATCGAATGAACGGAATTTATCTAATGCTCCGAGCAAGCGGCTGTGATGACTGTATCATTTTATCCGCTTATATCGATTTGTGCCGATGATACGAGCTGCGATTTTGTGGAGGCTACAGCACATCGGCTAAGGTTGTATGGGATACCAAAACACAACAAATGAAGAATTGCGGCAATTACGACAGAATAGTATAATTAAAAGTAAAGGAAGAATGGTTTTGCCGCCATCTGCACCAGAAGTACTTATTTTTTAGCGTGAGCACGTTTTCCAGCGTATAATGAAACACAATATCACAGTTGAAGATGCTGACAGAATTATTACGCATGCGCGCTTTGCTCTACGGCAGCAAAATGGTGCTCTACATGTTTATTATTCTGACAAAGGCTTCGTTGCCGTACATCATGACGGCACGGTTTACACGCTTGGCTGGTTGAATGAAGGTGGAGAAAAATTGTTGGAGGTGGTAAAAAACATGGGTTTTAAGGTTTCTGACAACAGTCTGCGGGAATGGTATTGCCCCATATACGACCATAAAATTGATGAGGCCTTATGCTATGAGATTTCCAACATCGGTGAACTTCCTCTTCCTGAAACAGACCGATTGCCGTGTGGGATAGAGGAGACACAACTTCAATGTGAGTGTTGCCGCCACGATACAGATTGGGAGTAATATTCTATGACCTTTTTAGGCCGGATGAAAATGGAGTTGCCGCAATGGAAATTCATGAATTTGATGTTGTCCGATTGAAAGATGGCCGAGAAGTGGTGATTATGGAAATCTTTAATGGTGGAGAAGCATACTATGTTGAGTTCCCCGGGCCTCCGGGTGGAGATTGCGAACTGTTCGAAATCACTCCATCTG
>CAMBHV010000184.1 GCA_945867255.1 uncultured Clostridia bacterium | reverse complement strand
GTGTGTGCAGCCGTGCTGGTGGCATCCAGTGCTGTGCTGCGCTATTTTTCGCGCGGCGAAGTGCCCGGCTGAACCCTTTGGAAAACAACAAAAAGCGGCGCATGGCTGGCTTGCCATGCGCCGCTTTCTGTTTTCCGGGCTTCGCAGCATAAGTGTCCGGCTTTGCGGAAACGGGTAAGCAAGATGATTCCCAGCATGTGGTAAGGGAAACCCGGCAATGCCGAAAAAACAAACGCATTTCAGAAAAGCCGGCGCCGGCGTTTTTGCGTTGTCGCGCACGCGGTGCAACAGCCGAAGCGCTCCGCGCTGTTGGTGCCGCTTCCCGGCCCCGGCCGAACCTGGTTCGGGCCTTTTTTGGGGGCCGGCTTAGCCGCAGGGCCTTGCCAGCACAGGCATGCCGCGCAAAAAGCGGGGGAAAACAGGGGAACAACGTTTTTTATTCCATCCAGGCCCAAGGGTATGGATTTTTATGCAGCTTTCTGGTATCATAAGCCCACGCGCAGCCGCACAGTGCGTCAGATGCGAACGGGGGAATTTTCATGAACAAAAGGGCGGCCGTTCTTGGCTTGGCAACCCTTGTATGCATTGCCGGCATTCTGGCCTGGCAGCTTTTTCAAACACCAACCGGAGGCACAGCCGAAAGCAGGCAAGCCATTTTGAACACGGCACTGGCGGATGGCCAAGGATGGACCATTGCCAGCGAAACAGAACTGGATGGCTTTGTGATCAGCGCCGCATACAGCGCAAACGGAAAAACTGCCCTTGCCGTTTTTAAACCAGCGGCAGGCGGCCGGTTCACCCTTTCCACATCCGCTACCCGGGCCGGTGGCGGCGCACTGATTTCTGGTGCCATGATCCACAACACATGGTACGACCTGATCTGGCTTTCCGACGCGCAGGCAGAACATGCCGAGGTATATTATACGGTAAACGGGCAGGCACAGGACCCATTGTTATATGACGTAAAAGACGGAAAAATTCTGTGCATCGAAAATCAGGAAAAAGATTATTCGATTTCCGTTTCTTACACAGCGGGCAGCGGCAAAGCCGCCCGTACGCTTCAGGTGTAATGCCATGAAGTTTTTTATGCAAATGCGGGCAGGGCGCAGAAAAGCACCTGCCTTTTCTTTTTTTCGCGTATAGCACCGTGGGCAAAGGCATAGAACGGACTTTGCCGAATGGTGTGCCACCGTCCCCGGCTGGCCCCCAATATGCCTGCGAACCGGCGCGCCAAGCGTGCCTTTTTGCAAAAAAAGAGCCGCAGCGGCGTAAGCGCGCGGCGGCTTTTACAAAAAAACGCCACAAGCGATACACAGCTTGCGGCGACGCCTGGCAGATGACGGGAATCTACCCCTCGCTTCAACACAGTGCACTGCACTGTGTTGGCCACTCAGGCGGCGCGGGCCTTGTGCCCGCTTGCCTTCGCGGGACGGCGGGGCGATTCCCGATCTAAACGTTAAAACAGCGGCGGCATCGTTTAGATGCCGCCGCTGTTTTACTGGAGCAGATGACGGGAATCGAACCCGCGTGGCCAGCTTGGAAGGCTGGAGTTCTACCATTGAACTACATCTGCACATAAGGATGCTTTATTATTATACGTGCCTCGCGCGCAGCTGTCAAGAGGCATATGCATATATCGTTTCTGTGTGCGGGTGGGGCACACATTTTCTTTGTATTCTGCACACGCGTGTAGTATACTGTGCATAGCACAGCCTGCCGCAAGGCGGGAAAAGGAGTTGGTGTGAGTGAACCTTACCAAAGAACAACAGGCCATGCTGGACGGCCAGCATGGCGCTACCATGGCAAAAGTGGTAAAAACGCTGGTGATGTACGGTGAGGCATTCGGCGCACAGCGCATGGTGCCTGTAACAAGCAAGTACGGCCACACGGTGATCAGTTTCGGCATTGGTGTGATGAAGCCGGTGTACGAACTGTATGACGAACTTTTGCGTGCGGGCGCAAAAAGCATGCAGCCGTTTTCGGCAGACCCTCGCCCGCTGGACAAAAATGTGCCTTCTTCTCTTTTGCAGGATATCGTGTTTCATTTCATGTACAGCCAGCAGGCGCATTATGAGCAGCAGCTGCGCGGGCTGGGCCTGATGGATGAGGACGCATACACCTGTGCTTGTTATTTGCCCGAGGCCGGCAACGTGCCAAAGCGCGGCGAAGTACTCTCATGGGCGGAATCTTCCGCCGTGGTGTATGCCAACAGCGTGCTGGGCGCGCGGTGCAACCGCAATTCCGGCATCATTGAAATGATGGGCTCCATTGCGGGCTTTGTGCCGGAATTTGGCCTTCTGACAGACGACGGCCGCCGGGCGGACTGGGTTGTGGAAGTGCGCACTTCCAAACTGCCGGACGCCCAGCTGCTGGGCTCGGCCGTGGGCATGAAGGTGCTGGAAAAGGTGCCCTATGTGCGCGGGCTGGATAAATGGCTTGGCACGCAGCTGAATGACGCCGCATGCGCCTATTTGAAAGATTTTGGCGCGGCGTGCGCGTCCAACGGTTCGGTAGGGCTGTATCACATAGAAAACCTCACGCCCGAAGCCGTGGACGAAGGCAGCGCGCTGGTGCGCGAGAACGCGCCCGTGTATGTGGTGGACGATGCGGAATTGCAGCGCGTGAAAGACAGTTATCCCTGCATCTGGAAAGACCTGGACGCAAAGCCGAAGCTGTGCTTTATGGGCTGCCCGCACATGACGCTGCATCAGTTGCAGGAATGGACGATGAAAGTGGAAACCGCCCTGCGCGAGGCGGGCAACAGCCGCGTGGTGATCCCCACGGTGTTTACGTCTGCCCCCGGGGTGATCCGCGCGTTCAACCAGACGGAATACGCGGCGCGATTGAAGGCCACGGGCGTGATTCTCAGTTATATCTGCCCGCTGATGTATATGAACAACCCACTTTCCAAGAAGATGCCTGTTATCACGTCTTCCAACAAGCTGCGCACCTACACCAGCGCGCGTTTCTATTCTGACGACGAGATCCTGGAAAAGATCACGAAAGGGGGCAACTGACATGAGCAGAACGTTTCACGGGCGCGCCGTGACGCCCGGCGCCGCACGGGCCGAGGCGCTTGTTTCGCACGGCGGCTTCAACACGCTGGCCAGCTACCAGATGGCGCTGATGTTTGGCGACAAACAGGTGAAATGCGGCGACCAGAACAACCCCGACCTTTACAAAAAGCCCATGATCGGCAAGGCCCTTTGCCTGCCGGAAACCATTGGTTCCACCACGGGCGGCATGGTGCTGTACACGGCGTGTGCCATGGGCAAGCAGCCCGCGTGCATGCTGTTTTCAAAACCCATAGACCCGCTTGCCGCTTCCGGCGCCATTCTTGCCGCAAACTGGACACAAGCCAAAATGCCGGTGGTGGACAGCCTTGGCGAAGAATTTCTCGCCTATGTAAAAGACGGCATGACGCTGAGCGTGGCCGAAGACGGCACCGTTACGGTGGAATAACGCAAAGGAGGAAACCAGTTGAAACCGGAATATGAGGCACTTTTCACGCCGTGGAAGATCGGCAAGGTGGAGATCAAAAACCGCATCGTGCTTTGCTCAATGGGCGGCACCTCCATTTTTGGCTGGATGGAGCCGAACCACTTTGACAAAGAGGCTGCCAACTTTCTTTTGGAGCGTGCGCGCAATAACGTGGGGCTTATCCTGCCGGGTATTGCCCCCATTCGGGACCCCATGGG
>CAMBHV010000183.1 GCA_945867255.1 uncultured Clostridia bacterium | reverse complement strand
AGAACCGCCAGTTTTGCCGGATGAATATAGTGAATGTGGCCGAGACAGCGCGCTGTCTCATCAGCCGGAAACTCCGGCTGATGAAAACCCTTTGTCAGAAGAAGAACCGGGGCTGCCCACTGTAAGCAATGCGGCATTGCTTCCCGCCCAGCGTTCGGCAGATCTGGCGGCTGTTACGGGCCTTACTATCACGGCAGATGATGGGCAGCCGCTGGTGGAAGGTGTGGATTATGAATACTTGCAGAATGTCTCGACTACGTCAGGTACGGCTGGGAACCTTGTTGTAATCAAAACAAATCGTGCCATTACCATTTCGGGAACGTCCAAAGATAACTACGGCCTTCAGGTAGCAGCAGGAATCCATGCGAACATTACGTTCAATGGAGTGGTTATCGCGGCCCCTATCCCATTTGATATTGTGACCAATCTGACAGGTACACAAAATGGAACCACAGCGACTAGGGGCTATGAGATATTGCCGGAGAACAGAACTTCTGTACATCTAACGCTGGCAGAAGGCAGTGTCAATACGCTCAAAGTCACCCCGGCAAACACCGAGCGGCCCGCCATGCGGTGTGGCGAGGGTTCTGTGCTGGTGATTGATGACAGCGTTTGGAACCAGACGACGGCCGGTGTGGAGGTAACACCGGAAAACGGGCGCATTCCGTATGACTGCACGTTGCCAAACAAAGCTACCGGCGGCACGGTTTCGCTGACAGCCGGTGAGCCTGCATGGAAGATGGACAGTGAGGTTCCCGGCAAACTGGTGGTGAACAGCGGTGGATGCAGTGCAGGTATCGGCGGCGGCCCCAGAGAAGACAGCGGAAGCATTACCATCAACGGTGGAGACATAGAAGCACGCACAACGGACCCAAAGCAGTATAATCATGGCGGTGGTGCGGGCATTGGCGGTGGCATTGGTGGCGGTGTGGGTTGCACACTGGAAGGCGGCGGCCTCACCATCAACGGGGGCAATATCGCAGCCTACGGAAGCTACCATGGCGCGGGCGTTGGCGCGGGAGCTTATGCTGCTACACCAATTCATTTGGCGTCTCCTTTACCTGGCGCGATCCGTGCACGAAATTATACGGTAAACACAACATACCCAAGTACATCTCCTGTGCCAGGGGATATTACTGTGAATGGCGGTTACATAGAGACTTATGGATATACACATGGTAACGCCTTAGGTGGAGCGTGTGCTAGTGCGCCGAATGTTGGTCATGGGGACTCTAACACACCACATGAAATCAAAATTACGGGAGGAACATTAAAGCCGATTTCCTTACACCGTAAAGAAACCGGTGGTACAGGGTCAGATATTATATCTTATGACGTAGGTGCACTTGGAGGTAAAGTAATCGTCACAGGCGGTTCATTCCCCATTCAAGAGCACGAAGGAGTCGATGCAGGGCCCGGCGGCCTGAGTTTTCAGGGCGATGCAATCGTCAGCGCCAGCGGAGAAGAGCTGACGATGGTGAAAATCGACTTTAACGCGTATCCGGAACTGATCGGAGGCCTTGCTCAGAATTATCAGGTAAGCATTGGGGGCGTGCCGTTGGATAATCCGGAGTATGGCCTTGCAAACCGCATTGATGAAGATGGCATGCTGTATTTTTGGCTTCCGAAATCTGCCGAGGGAAAGACAGTAACCATTGAAAATGTTCAGGTGCAAAAGGATCAGGCTTCAGGCGGCGGCCTGTATGAAGGAGAGTATCCGTTTGAGGTGCCAAACGCGGGGTTTGACAGCAATGTCAAACAATACGTAACATTTGAAGTGAATACCGGTGCATTTCCGCAGGAGATGCAGGCGCAGCTGAATAAGCGTTATGACGGCATCAGCGTGAGCTGGGAGGCTTTGAAGGCGGCCATAGCAGAGCAGGGCATCAAAACCGAACATCCACGGGAAGGCGTGCTGGATAATGCAAGCAAAATGACACCGGAGGGGCGCCGGTATCTGGATAAAGACGGGCAGCCCACCGGGGAGTACAGCAGTAAGGACGAATTTGCAAATGCGGGCACTTATGAGATTCGCATCGTGTCAACGCAATTTGCAGATCTCGACAGTGAGTTCGCGAACCTGTTCTGGGGGCACCTTGCCAAAATACCGGCACAGATTACGCCTGCAGACAGCCGTGTGACAGATTTCACTTATAGCACCACCGGTACGGATAAGACGGAAACTTTGACGCTTACCGCAAATGTAAAACCGGAGCGCGATGAAGCAAAAACGTGTAAAGCACCGGATGGCTATGTGCAGTTTTACATCAACGGGGCGCCTGTAGGCCAGCCGGTAAAACTGGATGGCAGCACGAATACCGATGCGGACGGGTTTGAGTACCGCACGGCCAGCGTGACGTTCGATTTCACAAAAACCGGCTATCCGACTATCCCGGCGAGGGAAGATGGCAAATTCATCCTGGAAGCAAAACACTATGGAAGCACAAATTATACGGACTCTGCTGCACGGCCCATAGTAGCAGACCTTCCCGGAGTGCCCACAGCAAGGGTGCCGGATGTATCCATTCGCCCGGGGCAGCCTGGCGGGGGTGAAACCGGCAAGCTGTTGCCGCCAGTGAAAGTGGAAACAAACCCGGATGACGGAAGTATCCACATTCAGGTAGAAGATACCTACACGCGGCCTGTGGGCCCGGGACGGCTGGATGCTGCAGGCGCAAAAGATTTTATTGAAAACAGATACGATTTTACCGACGGTGAACTGGGGCCGCTGCAACTGGGGACAGTAACGATTCTGGATAAAAACGGAAATGACATTACTGGGCAAGGCATCAACCTTTCAAAACCGGGAGATTATGTGCTTGTAATAACGGGCACAGACCCCGCCACAGGAAACACTGCTACACTACGTGTGAACTATATCATCACGGAGCAGTTGCCAGACGACGGTGTGCATTCTACCGATAGTGGAAAAACAAACCCCAAAACAAACGTATAGAATTCTTTTTAGGTCAGTTTTGACCACACAGTGCCCCTGCTTATATATGTAAGCAGGGGCACTGTGTTACCAAGCTGTTTTGCAACCGAGTTGCTTTACATCTGTGCCGAAATGTGCTAAAGTTAAACCACTTGGGGCCTTTGAAAGCAAAGCGCTGCAATGGGCTTTTTCGCGGCAGTAAAAGCCGCAGATATCAACAGATGGGTGGATGTGAACAAGCATGAAGTACGATTTCAAGGCAATCGAACAGAAATGGCAGGATATCTGGGACAAAGAGAAAACCTTTGCCGCAAAGCAGGATTTTTCCCTGCCCAAATATTACGCGCTGGTGGAATTTCCGTATCCGTCCGGCCAGGGCCTTCATGTAGGGCATCCGCGCAGCTATACCGCGCTGGATATCGTGGCGCGCAAGAAGCGGCTGGATGGCTATAATGTGCTGTATCCCATGGGTTGGGATGCCTTTGGCCTTCCCACGGAGAACTACGCCATGAAAAACCACATCCATCCCGAGATTGTTACGGAAAAGAATGTGGCGCGCTTTAAAAGCCAGCTGAAAAGCCTGGGCCTGTCGTTCGATTGGGACAGGGAAGTGAACACCACGGACCCTTCTTATTATAAGTGGACACAGTGGATTTTCCAGCAACTGTACAAAAAGGGCCTTGCCTATAAAAAAGAGATGAACGTCAACTGGTGTACAGGCTGCCAGGTGGTGCTTGCCAACGAAGAAGTGGTGAACGGAAAGTGCGAGCGCTGCG
>CAMBHV010000182.1 GCA_945867255.1 uncultured Clostridia bacterium | reverse complement strand
GGAATCCACCATCCGGCCGTGGCAATGCGCCGCTATGGAAATTCCGCCGCCGATATGCGCGATGATCAGGTTCATTTCCTCATAACGCCGCTGGCACTTTTTTGCATAAAGAAGCCCCACTTCCTTCTGGTTCAGCGCATGCAGGCAGCTGGTGCGCCACACGCCCCGCAGGCCTGAAACATGCGCTTCATCGGAAAACTCGTCCACACACGGCGGGTTCACGATAAACGACTGCTTGCCGTTTCTCTGCGCAAGGTCGTGCGCAAGAAGCGGCCCAAGGTTGGAAGAATGCGCCTCGCGCCAGTTGATGCGCGCGTGTTCGTACAGAAGTTCATTGATGCGGTACGTTCCGCTTATCATGGCTTCATGGATGCCGCCGCGCCCCACGAACACGTCAATGCTCTGTTCCGGCACACCGCGGCAGGCCAGCACATGCACGATTTTTTCCATTCGGTAAGGCTTCTGGCCCGCAAGGTCTTTAAAAGCGCGCAATTCCTGCACGGGGTGTTCCAGGTTTTCCTTCCACAGTTCTCTTTCCCCTTCAAACAGGGCCATCTTGGTGGAGGTGGAACCGGGGTTGATGGCAAGGATGCGCACATTGGCGCAGGTTTCATAATCCATACTTGTTCCTTTCCAGCGGCGCGGGGCTTTCGGTGCCCGTTTTGTGCCCGCTTTGTCCTGCCGGGCACGGGCCGCTTTGTGTTGTTTCGGTTTGGGGCATTCTCTGGCTTTCGGGCGCATGTTCGGCACGCCAGCGCAGCACGGCATCCAGCTTCTGTTTGGCGCGCGCCTCGCTGCCCTCTTCGGTGGGCATGTAATAGCGGCGGCCGCGCAAGCTCTCCGGCAGGCATTCCATGGCGGCGATCTTATCCGGCGTGTTGTGCGCATACACATAGCCTTCGCCGTAGCCTAACTCGTCCATCAGGCGCGTGGGCGCATTGCGGATCACCAGCGGCACGGGCTCGTCCAGCATGTGCAGTGCGTCCTGTTTGGCTGCCTCGTATGCTTTGTACACCGCGTTCGAGCGCGGGGCAAGCGAAAGATAGATCACGGCGTGCGTCAGATGCACGCTGCATTCCGGCATTCCGATAAAATGGCTTGCCTGGTAGGCCGCCACGGCAATTTCCAGCGCGCGCGAATCGGCAAGGCCAATGTCCTCGCTGGCAAAGCGAATCAGCCGGCGCGCCACATACAATGGGTCTTCCCCGGCTTCCAACATGCGCGCAAGCCAATACACGGCGGCGTCCGGGTCCGAATTGCGCATGGATTTGTGCAAGGCCGAGATCAGGTTGTAATGTTCCTCGCCGTTTTTGTCGTACAAAAGCGATTTTTTCGAAACGCACTGTTCCAAAAGCTGCTTTTCCACATAGATGCCGCCGTTTTCGCGCCGGCCGTTCAGCACGGCCATCTCCAGCGTGCCAAGGGCGGCGCGCGCATCTCCGTTGGCAAAATTGGCGATCATGGCAAGGCATTCGTCCGAAATATGCACGTTTTGCCCGCCAAAGCCGCGCTCGTCCGTCAGCGCACGGTTCAGCACAGCCGTGATCTGCGCGCTGCTCAGCGCCTCCAGCACAAACACCTTGCATCGCGAAAGCAAGGCCGAGTTGATCTCAAACGAGGGGTTTTCCGTGGTGGCCCCGATCAGCACGATGCTGCCGCGCTCCACATAGGGCAAAAACGCGTCCTGCTGGGCTTTGTTGAAACGGTGGATCTCGTCCACGAACAAAATGGTCTTCTGCCCAAAGCGGCGCACATCTTCCGCGCGCTGCATCACGGCCTTGATCTCTTTCACACCGCTGGTCACGGCCGAAAAATCCACAAATTCCGCTTTGGTGCGCCGCGCAATGATGCGCGCCAAAGTGGTTTTTCCCACGCCGGGCGGGCCCCAAAAGATCATGCTGGGCACATTGTCGGAATCGATCAGCTGGCGCAGCACTTTTCCTTCGCCCAGAAACTTTTCCTGGCCAAAAAATTCTTCCAGTGTGCGCGGGCGCATACGGCTGGCCAGCGGCCGTGCC
Source organism: uncultured Clostridia bacterium (assembly GCA_945867255.1). Classification (GTDB taxonomy): domain Bacteria; phylum Bacillota; class Clostridia; order Oscillospirales; family Ruminococcaceae; genus Ruthenibacterium. The sequence continues at coordinate 1,694 of CAMBHV010000182.1, read as the reverse complement.
ACTTCGCCGCCAAACAGCGTCTGCTGTTCCATATGCCATTGCCTCCTTTCCGGCGCGCGGTGCGTGCCGTTCTATGTTTGAGTATAGCAAATCGGGCAAAACTATGCTATACTTGATGGTACCATTTTTCGCCTTTGCGCGCCGCGCGCAAAGGCGTACATCTTTTCCGCACTGCAAAAAGGAGGGTGCGCATGGCCTACCGCCTTGTACCACAAAACGGGGACGCTGTCAGCGTGCCCCAGCTCATTTTCACAAAGCTGCCCCAGCTGGAGGATGACTGGCTGCGCGTGGCATTATATGTGATTGCCACCGGGCAGACAAACGAGGCGGACATTGCGCGCGCGCTGCGCCTGAAAGGGCCGGAAAAGGCCAGAGAAGCCCTTTTGTACTGGAAGGGCGCCGGCCTGCTGGAAACGGACGACGCCCCGGCCCGGGCCGACATCTCCTCTGCGCCCGTACACACACGCCTTACCGCGCCCGAAATTGCACGTGCTGCCGCGGGGGACCCTGCCGTCAGCCAGCTGTTGCAGGAATGCCAGTGCCTGTGGGGCGGCGTGATCCCGCAGGGGGACGCCAACATCCTGGCTTCGTTATATCTGGCCGACGGCCTGCCCATTGACCTGATCCTTCTGGGCGTGGCGCATTTCGTGTGCCTGGGCAAGCGCAATGCAAGGTACATCGAACGCGCGCTTTTAAGCTGGCAGGCAAACGGCATCGACACCGCCGAAGCCGCCGAGCGCCACCTTGCCCTTTTGGCGCAGCGCGAGAAAAACGAAGCCGTGGTGGCCGAGGTATTCGGCCTGGCCGACGCACGCTTCACCAAACTGGAAAAGAACATGATCGCCACATGGTTCGAAGAATACGGCTACGGCCGCGAGATGGTTGCCGAGGCGCTGGCGGAGGCGGGCGAACACAAAACCGTGCGCTATGTAAACGGCATTTTGCGCGCATGGCACACAAAGGGTCTGCGCACCGTGCGCGACGTAATGGCGGAAAGCGCCACATCCATGCGCAACTTCCAGCCCGCTGCGCCTGCCGCAAAGCCCGTTCTGGGCAAGGGGCTGCGGCGCGTGCCCAAGTTTGAAAAGAAAGAAGGCGTGGGCCATGACGAATGAACAGCTCATCCGCAAGGCGCTTGCCGTGGTGGCGGGCCGCCGCCAAAAGGCCCTGACGCTGGCCGATGCCGCGCTTGCCAGCGCGCACAAAGCTTTGCCCGGCCTTGAAAAGCTGGAACAGCAGCAGCGTCAGGCGGGCCTTGCCGCCGCACGTGCGGGGCTTGCCGGCGCCGAACAGGAAAAGCAGGCCGCCCTTGCGCAGTGTGCCGCGCTGGAAGCACAGCGCAGCGAAATGCTGCGCGCGGCACATTTGGATGTTGCACCCCGCTTTACCTGCCCTGTCTGCCAGGACACGGGCCACCGGGGCGACGCTTTGTGCACCTGTGTGCAGCAGCTTGTGCGCGAGATGCGCGCGGCCGAAATGAATGCCTCGTTCCCGCTTTCTCTTTCTACATTCGAAGCATTCCGGCTGGACAAATATCCCACCGATGTTGAGCCGTCTTTGGGCATTTCCATGCGCGAGCAAATGGAAAACGTACTGAACTACTGCCGGCAGTATGCGCAGCATTTCTCCCTGGCAAACCCCAGCCTTTACTTATACGGCGGCGCGGGGCTTGGCAAAACGCATATCATGCACGC
>CAMBHV010000181.1 GCA_945867255.1 uncultured Clostridia bacterium | reverse complement strand
TTTGGAACTGCGCTTTACCTTCACGCACAAAGCGGAAAGACACTTCCGGATGTGCAAGCGCAAGCTGGCTTACCACATCGGCAACATAGTTACCCTCGCTTGTGTCTTTCTTTAAAAATTTCATACGCGCAGGCGTGTTATAAAACAAATCTTTCACACACATCGTGGTACCAACGCCGCGCGCAGCTGCTTCAAAGCCCTGTTCCTGCCCGCCGCTGATGCGATACAGGCAGGCAAATTCATCGTCTTTCGTTTTGGTCAAAAGTTCTACATGCGCCACGCTGGCAATGCTTGCCAGCGCCTCGCCGCGAAAGCCAAGCGTGTGAATGGCCTCAAGATCATCCTGTGTGTGTATCTTGCTGGTAGCATGGCGCAGAAATGCAGTGGGAACGCTTTCCGCCTCAATCCCAGTTCCATTATCACTGATCTCAATCAATTCCACGCCGCCGCGCCGGATAGAAACGCTCACATGTGTGGCTTTTGCATCAATGGCATTTTCGCAAAGTTCTTTTACCACAGAACTGGGGCGTTCCACCACTTCTCCCGCAGCAATCAGCTCTGCCGTATGGCTGTCCAGCACATGGATTTGTGCCATGCTCCCACCTCTTTCTTAGGGACGCTTACCTCTCTTTTGGCGCAAGCGTCTGCTTCAGTTCATATAAAAAGTTCAACGCTTCCAGCGGTGTAAGCGTTTCTACATCCACAGCTTGCAGCTTCTCTACAAGTTCGCTGGGCACTGGGGTTTGGGCAAATTTTTCCAAAGTACCAAAATCCAATTGTGTAACCTTATCGGCATTGGGCGCATTTTTTTCCAACACTTTCAAAACTTCCCGCGCACGTTTTGTCACCTCAGCGGGCAAACCAGCAAGCCTTGCCACTTCAATACCATAGCTGTCATCTGCAGGGCCGCGCACGATGCGCCGCAGGAACGTGATATCCTCTCCGCGCTTTTTCACCGCAATATTGTAGTTTTTTACACCGTCCACAGAATTTTCGAGATCTGTCAGTTCGTGATAATGCGTAGCAAACAGTGTTTTGCAGCCCATCCCTGCGTCTTTATCCGCCATGTGCTCCACCACAGCGCGCGCGATACTCATGCCATCAAACGTAGATGTACCACGGCCGATTTCATCCAGTATCACAAGGCTTTTCGGGGTGGCATAGCGCAGGATCTCTGCCACCTCCGTCATCTCCACCATAAAGGTGGATTGCCCGGCCGCCAAGTCATCTGAGGCGCCTACACGGGTAAAGATGGCATCTACTACACCCATTTCACAGTGCTTTGCCGGTACAAAGCTTCCAAGCTGCGCCATCAGTGCGATCAACGCCGTCTGACGCATATAGGTGGATTTCCCCGCCATATTCGGCCCGGTAATAATCAGCATGCGATTATCTGTACAATCCAGCATGGTGTCATTCGGCACAAACGGGGCGCCGCTGAGCATCTGTTCAATCACCGGGTGGCGCCCTTCTTCGATCACAAGCTTGTCCGAGGCATCCACCACAGGCTTTGTATAGCCGTTATTTGCGGCCACCTGTGCCAAGGCCACAAGGACATCCAGCTTTGCCAGTGCGCCTGCTGTGCGCTGGATACGCGTTAGCTGTTCGCCCACTGCATGCAGCAATTCGTCAAACAGTTGACGTTCCAGCACAAGCAGACGTTCCGATGCCCCCAGTATCTTGTTTTCCAGCGCCTTCAAATCTTCTGTGATATAACGCTCGGCGTTGGCAAGCGTCTGTTTGCGCACAAAGTTTGCAGGCACCTGAGACGCAAAAGAACGACTAACTTCTATGTAATAACCGAACACCCGGTTATAGCCGATCTTCAACGTGCGGATACCGGTTTCCTCTTTCAGTTTTGCCTCCAGCTGTGCAAGATAGCCTTTCCCACCATGCATAATATCTCGAAGTTCATCCACTTCCGGCTGGTACCCCGGCCGAATCACGCAGCCATCCTTCAGGCTTACTGGCAATTCGTCATTCAACGCACGGAACAGCAATGTTTTTACATCTTCCAGTTCATCGATATCTCGCGCAAGGCCGGCCAGCATCTCTCCAGAAAAAGCTGCGCACAAATGTTTGATGTCCGGCAACTTTTCACAGGTGCATGCAAGCGCATACACCTCACGCGGAGTGGCGCTGCCATACACGGTGCGCGTCATAAGCCGCTCCAGATCATATACTTTGCTTAAAGCTTCTGCCAATTCGCCTCTTGTTACAGAATCGCCCACCAGCTCCTCTACGGCGTCTAACCTTCTGTTGATGCCGGGCACACTTACCAGTGGTTGTTCGATCCATGCGCGCAAAAGGCGTTTGCCCATGGCAGTGCTGGTTTTATCCAACACCCAGAGCAGGGTGCCTTTTTTCTCACGTCCCCGCATTGTTTGCGTCAATTCCAGATTGGCGCGTGTCACTGGAGAAAGATGCATATATTGTGCTTCTGCATAGGCATGCACGTTCTTAAGGCGTTCAATGCCCTTTTTTTGCGTACGGGAAAGGTATACCAGCAAAGCACCCAACGCACGCGCCTGCAGGCTATCCAGAGTGCAGCCTGTAGCACTGCAAAAAGTTCCAGAAAACTGTGCCTGCAAACGCTCAGCGCATGCCTGCGGTTCGAAATCGGCATCATCCAGCAGCTCCACCGCACAGGTAAGTTGCTGTTTGATGTAAGTGGTGACATCTTTGTGTTCCAGGATAGCGGCATTGAACAGCACTTCACTTGGGGCATAGCGGCACAGCTCTGATATGATCTGCGCATCCAGATCCTGCCCCAAAAGGCAGGTGACATGGGCCTGCCCCGTAGAAACGTCGGCAAAACACAACCCCGCACTGCCATTTTCAATCAGAATGCTGGCAATGTAATTGTTCTTATCATCCTGAAGCATGCTTTGCTCGATGACGGTACCTGGTGTCACCACACGAACCACATCGCGTTTTACAAGCCCTTTGGCAAGTGCCGGGTCTTCCAGCTGCTCACAAATGGCAACTTTATAACCTTTCTCGATCAGCTTGGCCACATAGCTCTCATAGGAATGGAATGGCACGCCACACATAGGGGCCCGTTCTTCCTGCCCGCAATCCCGCCCGGTGAGCGTAAGTTCCAGTTCCTTGGACGCTACAATAGCATCATCGTAGAACATTTCATAGAAATCGCCCAGGCGAAAAAACAAAAGCTTATCCGGGTGCTGTTTTTTGATTTCAAAATACTGTTGCATCATTGGGGAAAGCGCCGCCATGCCCTGCACCGTCCTGTTCAAAATTCAAAATTGCCGGGCAGCAGGCCCCGCGCATTGCGCGGCAAAGCCATTTGCCCGGCCTGGTTTTCTTTTTGCTTTAATGGCAACCCGCACAGGAAGAGCAGCTTCCGGAACATCCGGCCGCCGGCTGCTCTACCGCCATGGGGTCGCCCCCATTGGCCGCCGTATTGATAATAGCGTTTACGTATTCGATGACCGCATCAAAATCAGTTTTGGCATCATTATAAGCCTGCATGCTGTCATTCATCATGATATCGTTATACAATTTGTTCACTTTATCGTTCAGCGTTGCGATCTTTTCGTCGTTTCTCTCAGAGGTTTTGGAAAGCTCGCTGTTCAGGTCGATGCGGGCAAGGTTGAAATCTCCAATCAGCTCCTGCAACGCTTCATCTTCATCGTTCATCTTACGCGCGTTGTCCAGTGCAAGATACTCCATTTCCTTCTGAAGCTGTACAGCAGCCTCTTTAA
>CAMBHV010000180.1 GCA_945867255.1 uncultured Clostridia bacterium | reverse complement strand
TTCCACGAATTATCAGATCCCACAGGCTGTCCAGCTTCCAGATGATCCAGGCGCCATGGTATTGTACTTGGTCAGTATCTGTGTTGTGCCTGCGGTTGCGGAGGACCTGTTTGTGCGCGGTGCACTGCAACCGATGTTTGCACGATGGGGTGCATGGTTTTCTATTTTGTTGACCAGCGTATTATTCACATTGATGCATCGGGATATCGCGCAAATGCCAGCAATTTTTGCCATTTCGATGGTGCTTGGTATCACGGCTTATGCCTCAGGTTCTCTTTTGCCGGGTATAATGATGCATTTCGCAAATAATTGCATGTCGTTCTGCTTTACATGGGCGGCCCAGAAACTGGATGGGATTGGTGCACTGGCTCTTACCGGGTATCTTACCCTGGTGTTTTTTCTGGCAGCACTTTTGTGTACCAGTGCATTTCTGAAAAGCCGGGGCATGTCAATTTTAGCGGCACTTCCCAAATGGAATGATGCGAAGAACCGCCAGAAGCGCCTGCGTCGTTTGGCATCATCGCCTCTTTTTGTGGCCTTGATGCTGGGCCTTCTGATTCGCACGCTTCTCCCTGTGTGGGTTAATCGGTGAGAGGTGTGGTATGACGGATTATGAATTGATGAACCTTGCATTGGAACAGGCGAAAAAAGCGGCTGAGCTGGGTGAGGTGCCGGTAGGCGCCGTGGTTGCAAAAAACGGGCAGGTAGTGGCTATGGCGCACAATACGCGTGAAACAAAGAAAAATGCCACGCATCATGCAGAATTACTTGCCATCGATGAGGCATGCCGTGTCCTGGGCGGATGGCGGCTATGGGAATGTGAACTGTTTGTCACACTGGAACCTTGCCCTATGTGTGCGGGCGCTATTATCAACAGTCGTATCCGCCGGGTGGTCTATGGAGCTAAAGATACCAAAGCTGGATGCTGTGGCAGCGTAACAGATTTGTTCAGTTTCCCATTTAATCATACGCCTAAGGTGGAGGGCGGCCTCTTGGAGGAGGAGTGCGCTGCACTTTTGGCGCAGTTTTTTGAGCGTTTGCGGGCCCAGCGAAAACAGGGGGGCAGGCCAAGATGGAAAAAACCGCAATTGTAACAGGCGCTTCACGCGGCATTGGCCGGGCCGTGGCCCTGGCCTTGGCAAAACAGGGTTGCCGGGTGGCGGTGTGTTGGCACACATGCCAGCAACAGGCACAGCAGGTGTGCAACGAGATTACGCGCTTAGGCGGTACAGCTGCTGCATTTCAGGTAGAAGTGGAAAATGAGGCCAGCGTGAACAATGCGTTCGATGCGGTGAGTGCGATGCTTGGCGCGCCGGATATTCTTATTAATAATGCCGGCATCGCATCACAAAAGCTGTTTACGGATGTCACAGCTGAAGAATGGGACGCCATGATGGCAGTGCATGTGAGAGGCGCATTTTTGTGCTGCAAAGCTGCGTTGCCACATATGATACGCCAGAGATGGGGGCGCATCATCAACATCTCTTCCATGTGGGGGCAAACTGGCGCCTCATGTGAGGTACCATATTCTGCCGCGAAGGCAGCCCTGATCGGCCTGACGAAGGCGCTTGCAAAAGAGGAGGGCCCCAGCGGTGTCACCGTGAATTGTGTGGCGCCCGGTGTGGTGGAGACAGACATGATGGCGGGCTTTTCCCGGGAAGATAAGGCAGCTCTGTGTGAAGAAACGCCGCTTTGCAGGCTGGGAAAGCCAGAGGACATTGCGGCGGCCGTGGCTTTTCTTGCATCCGAAGAGGCGGCATTCATCACCGGGCAGGTGCTGGCGGTGAATGGCGGTTTTGTGATCTGACGCCTGTGTGTAGGTGTGCATACAGGGGCATCTTGAAAAGGGGGGTCATGAGGTGGCGGCGAAAAACTCCATGTTTGAGCCTGAGGACGAGCGCATCCTTCGGGATATGTACGGCACAGATCACGCGCGCGTGGAAGATACACAGGAGATGTTCGAGCCGGAACATGAAAGCGTGACAGGGGCGTGTAGTGAAACATTCGGGACGGAAGCAAATTCTCCCACATTGTCGAACACATCGCGCCGGCGCCGTTCTGCATGGGCTGAAAGGAAAGTGAGGCCCGAACAAACACGGGCAGATGCTTTGGCAGGGAAAAGTAAGGCAGCTACGAGGCTTTTGGTTGTAGGGGCCATTACTATGGTATTGACATGGGCGATAGCCATTGCATCGGAAATTGGAATCAGCCCTCTCTCTTTCCTTTTTTCAGAACGCCATGCTGAAAATTTGGCACCTATGCGGGAAGCGGGCCAATATGCGCGGATGGACAGTTATTTCTATGCCAATGATTTGGACATTTATAACCAAGAAGATGAGCATCTGAAGCCCTATGCACAAAGTGTGCAGATTTATGCGAAGCGGCTGGATTTTTTCAGTGCTTGGCATGATGCGATTCAAACGGGAAATATTGACGCATGGAGCATGGCCTATGACGCGCAACAATTGCTTTCTTTGCCGCAGAGGGAGGATATTCTTCCGGGCAACGAAGAACAATATGCGCTGGCATGCGGAGAAATCAGTGCATTTCTGGAGACAAAAGCCGGTGTGAGCGGCGAGCTGTTGGCGGCACTGGTATCTGATGATTATGACATCGCAAGTGACGCAAGTGATGAGGTTGAGATGTTGCTGAACCATGCAATGGCACAGGCATTTCTCGCAGAGGGGCCAGGCGCGCTTGCACAGGCCCAAAGCGGGGCGGAAGGAGGCCAGGTGGATGGTTAAATTTCTGATCTGCATGGTGGCTGGTATCTATGGCCTTGTGTGGGCTGTGAAGCATCCATGCCGAAGCAGACGAAGCGTTTGGGTGCGCAGCATTTTAGGCATTGCTTTTCTTATGGTGGCTGCCGTGCCTGTGGTGTTTATGGCAACAAGTGGTGTTGTACGGCAGGATACACTGTATGACTTTCAGCAAGAACAGCTGCGTATGGCATATGAAGAAGGCAATATTTTGGAGGAACAGGCTGGATATGACAGCCTGGAAGACACGCTGCGATATTCCGGCGTGTGGGATGATCAATGTGCGCAGTATTGGGAGGTTATCCGGGCAGCTGAACTGAATGCACAGCGTCAGCATTTATTGGCGGGTGCACAAGGTGACACACAAGGGAAAGACGAATACGATTCCCTTGCCCACTTGGCTGAAACAGAGTTGCGAGACATTGCGGCACAAAGCAAATACCCTGAAAATGTGGAAATGATCGAAAGCTGGCTGGATTAAAGAAGGCTATCAACAACAGAAACAGATAAAAAGGAGTTTTCATGATGACGATTACAAAAGATACCATTCTCGGTGATATTTTGGATGCAGCGCCCGAAACAGCGCCTATTTTCCTTTCCATTGGTATGCACTGCCTGGGGTGCCCGTCTGCACGTGCAGAGACGGTAGAGCAGGCCTGTTATGTGCATAGGCAGGATGTACAGGCCCTGCTGGACAAATTAAATGCCGCTGTTGCGGATAAATAAATCCGCACGTGGAACAGGTAACACATTCTGCCTTGCCGCCGGTGCCCGCGCTGGATGCGCGGCTGCTGGCGGCTGCGGCTTATGTGCGCAAGGATGCGTTGGCAGCTGACATCGGATGTGACCATGGGAAGCTGGCGGTGTACCTGGCACGCACAGGGGCGGCGCGTCATGTAGTGGCGGCCGACATTCGCCCCGCACCTTTGGCGCGCGCACAGATGCTTGTGAAACGCCATCAATGCGCTGATGTTGTGGAATGT
>CAMBHV010000179.1 GCA_945867255.1 uncultured Clostridia bacterium | reverse complement strand
AAAATCCGGCGTTTCCTTTCTGCTTGCCACGCGCAGGCCCAGGGCCTTTTCATAAAAAGCCAGGCTCTTTTCCAGGTCCAGCACGTTGAGGTTATTATGGGCAAAGGTACACTTCATGAATCGTTCACTTCCTTATTGCGTTCACATGGGCCGGCCGCGGCAGCCGGCGCGCACCTGCGCGGCGCCGCGCGTCAAAAAGCGCCATATAGCGCTACATACGGATTCATTATACCTGCTTTGGGTGTGGTTTGCAAGGCGAAAAGCTGTGAAAAATAGGGCCGCATGTTTTGCCTTTTGCAGGTTGTTCGTGTATAATGGCTGTAGCACACGCGCCTTTTGTGCGTGTGCCTGATTATAAAACGACAACAAAGCCCGCCGGGCTGCAAAAAGGAGGAAATACATTTGCAGGAACTGGAATATCCGTTTGACGGCGAGGCACTTTTGCGAAAAAAGCGGGCGCTGCGCCGCGAACTTTCCGCACAGCCCGGGCTTGTGGGAAAAAAAGTGGCCATTCTCAGCGGCACCACCGTGGGCGAAGTGAAAAACATGCTGGAGTTGTTTTTGCTTGCCAGCGGCATCCGCCCCGTGTTCTGGGAAAGCCCGTATGGCCTGTATTATGAAAGCCTTGTGTTCGACGATGGCAGCCTTGCCGCTTTTTCGCCGGACGTCATTTACATGCACACCAGCGTGCACAACCTTCAGAACATGCCCAGCCCGGCAGACAGCGCCGAAGAGGCCGAACAGAAATTCGCGGCCGAGGCCGCGCACTGGCAGGGGCTGTGGCAGGCCGCAGCCCGCTTTGAATGCCCCGTGGTGCACAACAATTTTGAATTGCCGGATACGCGCGTGCTTGGCAGCTTTGACGCCGTGGCCGCGCAGGGGCGCGTGCGCTTTGTGAACCGCATGAACGCCCTGATGGCCCAGTGGGCCGCACAGCACGCGAATTTTTATGTTCATGACCTGTGCTGGCTCTCGGCCAGCGAGGGCCTTTCGCGCTGGTGCAACCCTGCTGCATGGTATGCTTACAAATATGCGTGCGATGTGCCGTATATCCCCACCCTGGCACACAGCGTGGCGTGCATCATCAAGGCGCTGTTCGGAAAAAACAAAAAAGCCGTTGCAACCGATCTGGATAACACCCTGTGGGGCGGCGTGGTGGGCGATGACGGCCCCGAAGCCCTTGCCATGGGCAGCGAAAGCCCGGATGGCATGGCGCACACGGCGCTGCAGCAGTATCTGAAAGACCTTGCCGGCGTGGGCATTCTTCTGAATGTATGTTCCAAAAATGAAGATTCCGCGGCACGCGCAGGCCTTCGCCAGCCCTCGGCCACGCTGCATGAAGACGATTTTGTGTGTTTCTGCGCCAACTGGCAGCCCAAGGATGCAAACCTGGCCGCCATGGCAAAGCAGCTGAACCTTCTGCCCGACAGCTTCGTATTTCTGGACGATAACCCCGCCGAGCGCGCGCTGGTTCGTCAAAGCCTGCCTGGCATGGCCGTGCCGGAGCTCACCTGCCCTGAAACGTATGTGCGCACGCTGGACCGCGCCGGTTACTTCGAGGCCGTGGGCCTTTCGGCAGATGACAAGAATCGCGTGCAAATGTATAAGGATAATGCCGCGCGCCAGGCGCAGCAGGCACAGTTTTCCGATTACGGCGCCTATCTGCGCAGCCTTTCCATGCGCGCAGAGATATGCCCCTTCCGGCCGGGGCAGCTGGGGCGCATCACCCAGTTGATCAACAAAACAAATCAGTTCAACCCCACCACACGCCGCTACACCGAGGCCGAGGTAGCCGCATGCATGCAAAGCGACGCCTGCCTCACCCTGGCTGCCCGCCTGGAAGATAAATTTGGCGATAACGGGCTTGTTTCGGCCCTCATCGCGCGCGTGGAGGGTGCGCAGGCACATATTGACTTGTGGGTGATGAGCTGCCGCGTGTTCAAGCGTGAGCTGGAACTGGCCATGTTCGACACGCTGGTGGCCGCCTGCCGTGAGTGCGGCGTTCACACCATTCTGGGCACGTTTTTGCCCACGGCCAAAAACGCCCCTGTAAAGGGGCTGTATCCCTCACTTGGCTTTGAACTTGTGGCCGAAACGCCCGAACAGGCCGATTACCGCTATTCCATCCCCGCCTCGTATGCGCCGCAATGCCGGTGCATCGAGGTGCAATATACCCCGAACGATGCACAGACGCAGGAGGCAACACAATGAACGATGCAGAACTTCTGAAAAAGCTGGAAGATATTTTCCGAGAGAATTTTGACGATGACACCATCACCCTTACGCCCGCCACCAGCCCGGACGATATCGAGGAATGGGACAGCCTGGAGCAGATCAACCTGCTGACAGCCCTTGGGGCGGAATTTGGCATTTCATTAGGTCTTGCAGACATCCGCGGTGTGCACACGGTGGGCGACATGATGGCACTTGTGCGCGGAAAGGCCGGCCAATGACGGGCGGCGGGTTTTCGCTGCGCCTGGCACAGGAAGGCGAAGAACAGGCGATTGTGCAGTTCCTGGACGCCCACTGGGAATGGAAGCTGCCGCTGGTGCATGTGCCGGAATTTTTCAACTTCTACTATAAACCGGACGGTGCGGCACCGCAGTTTGCCCTTGCCCTGCAAGACGGGCGCATCTGCGCCGTGGCCGGTTTTATTCGGGCCAACGCCAATGAAACGCCGGACATCTGGGCATCCATCTGGGCGGCGGACGATGCCGCTTCCGGCGCCGGCATGGAGCTGATGGCCGCACTGCCCGAACTGGTTCATGCGCGTTTCTGCGCAGTGAATAACATCCGAAAAAAGGTAACAGGGCTTTACCGTTTTCTGGGCTACGAAGCGGCACGCCTTCCCCACTACTATCGCCTCTCCGGGCAGGGCAGCTACCGTGTGGCACGCATCCAGGCTGCCCGCATCCTTTCTGTTCCGGAAACGGGCCTTTCGCTGCGCCGCGTGCCATGCGCACAGGCGCTGGCAGATATGTTTCACCTGCAGCCGCAACTGCGGCCATTCAAAGATTACTGGTATCTCTCGCGGCGTTATTTTTCCTATCCCTTCCAGTCCTACGACGTATGGGCAAGCGAGACAGGCGAACATCTTCTGTGCACACGCATCGTGCCAGTGAACGGCACCTGTGTGCTTCGTGTGGCAGATTACGTGGGCGACCCGCAGCAATTCTGGCTGCTTGGCCGCGCCATTGACGCAATGATGCGCGAGGCTGGGGCCGAATACGTCGAATGCTATTGTGCGGGCATTCCGCCCGAAGTGATGGAGAAGGCCGGTTTTTGTGCGCGGGGGCCGAAAGATAGCAACATCATCCCGAACTATCTCTCCCCGCCGCTGTATGAGAACACCGAATATTATTATGCAGCACAGCCCGGTGAAACCGTGCTGATGTGCAAGGCAGACGGCGACCAGGACCGTCCGAACATTCCCGTGCTTTGACACAAAGGAAACCACACCAAAAAAGCAGCCGCCCTCAGGCAAACACCTGAGGGTGGCTGTTTTCTTGCGCTGGCACGCTTTATTTCTTTTTTCCTTCCGCGGGCTTTGCCGCGGTTTTGGGTGCGGATGCCGCCGGCTTTGCAGCAGCCTGCGCCTTCTGGGCAGAAGCCTTCACGGGCTGTTCCTTTTTTGCGGGTGCCGCTTTTTTGGCGGCAGGTTTCTTTGCCGCGGCGGCCTTTGGGGCCGGCTTCTTTGCCGCGGGCTTGGCCGCTTTCTTTTCTGCGGTGGCTTTTTCCGGCTTCACCGGCGTCAGTTTCCAAAGCTGGTTC
>CAMBHV010000178.1 GCA_945867255.1 uncultured Clostridia bacterium | reverse complement strand
GGCCTTCTGGAATATCCGCAGTATACCCGGCCGGAAGAATGGCATGGCATGCATGTGCCGGATGTGCTGCTCAGCGGCCACCACGCCAACATTGCCGCCTGGCGGCACCGTCAGGCGCTGGCGCGCACGAGCCAGCGCCGGCCGGATTTATATCAGGCTTATCTTTCTGCGCAACAAGCCATCTCCGAAAACGGGCCGCCAAAGAGCACCCGGCCTGAGAAGGAAAAACAAAAATAGGCGGCGTTGATGATAGAAGTGCTGTTCTGCTCAAAAAATTCTGTATAAACCGCAGAGGAAGTTGAAAACTAATTAGTGATACCGCACAAAGAACAGGAAAAAGGACTTCCCGTTTGATGGCATCTTGCAGAAATTTGCAAAAGAGGTACGAAATTATTTGACGAACCGTGAACCGAAGGTATAGAATGAGGGCAAAGCGTCAGCTGTCATTCACTGTGTTAGAAGGAGCGTTTGAGTATGTTTGTGAAAGAAGTTACTGTCGAGAACCAGGTAGGGCTGCATGCACGTCCCGCTACCTTCTTCATCCAGAAAGCAAATGAATTCAAATCTTCCATCTGGGTCGAGAAGGAAGAACGCCGTGTAAATGCAAAGAGCCTTCTTGGTGTTCTCAGCCTGGGCATCGTGGGCGGCACCACCATTCGCATCATTGCGGACGGCACGGATGAGCAGGCAGCCGTGGAGGGTCTTACCGAACTGGTGAACTCCGGCTTCAGCGAATAATGTAACAGGCAGGCAAATGCGGCGGTGCACAGCCCACAGAGGGGGCGGTGCGCCGCTTTGTTTTTGTCTGCCTGTCTGTGAAATGAGGCAGATTATGACAAAACAGCAGCTTTGGGAAAAGGCAAAAATGCTTCCACTCGAGCCGGGGGTGTATATCATCCGCGACAAAACGGGCGAGATCATATACATCGGTAAGGCAAAGCGGCTTCGCACGCGGGTGTCACAATATTTTCGGGAAGGCGTGCCGCATGACGCCAAAGTAACGAAGATGATCAGCCATGCGTTCGAATTTGATGTTATCGTCACGCAGAGCGAGTTTGAGGCACTTGTACTGGAGTGCAGCCAAATCAAGCAGCACAAGCCAAAATATAATATCCTTCTTAAGGACGATAAAGGTTACAGCTATGTGAAGGTAACGCGTGAAAAATGGCCACGTCTTTCCGCCGCACTGCAGAAAGATGATGAGAATGCCGATTATTACGGCCCGTTCACCTCCAGCTTTGCTGTGCGCGAAATGGTGCAGGCCGCGTGTGACGTGTTTCGCCTTCCCCGCTGTACAAGGCGCTTTCCGCAGGATATCGGCAAAGGGCGCCCGTGCCTGAATGCGCATATTGGAAAATGCATGGCTGTATGCTCCGGTAAGGTGAAAAATGAAGATTATCGTGAGGCAGTAGAAAGTGCGCTGCATATGATTCGCTACGGGCAGGCCGACATCATGAAAACACTGCGCACACGAATGGAAGAAGCGGCGGAACGCCTGGACTTTGAGCGCGCGGCCCTTCTGCGGGATCAACTGGCAGCTATTGAAAAGGTGAGCCGTGGCCAGAAAGTGGTGCGCAGCGAGGTGGACGAGCAGGACGTCATTGCATTTGCGGGTTCCGCCAATGCTGTTTGCGCGGCCATTTTGCGCTTTCGGGAAGGCAGGCTGCGCGACAAACGTGAGTTCCTGTTCCATGATACACAGGATATCGCCGCCCTGCGCGACGAATTTTTGCCGCGCTATTATTTGGAGGATACAGAGTTCATCCCCAAAAGCATTGCTGTGGACGAGGCACCTGCGGGTGCACAGCATCTGCAACGCCTGCTTTCTGAGACAAAGGGCATAAAGGTTCAGCTTTATGTGCCCCAGCGGGGCGACACGAAGAAGTTGGTGGATATGGCACGCACCAACGCATTTGAGCGGCTTGCACGCGAAAGTGGCCGCTATGCGCGTGAGCAGCGTGCGCTGGACGAAACAGCACATTTGCTGGGCCTTGCCGCACCGCCGCACGTGATTGAAAGCTATGATATCTCCAACTGGGGCGATGGCACCAGTGTGGCCGGTATGGTCGTGTTTGAAGACGGAAAACCGAAAAAGGCTGGCTACCGGCGTTTTCGCATGAAAACCGTGTCTGGAACGGATGACTATGCCTCTA
Organism: uncultured Clostridia bacterium; assembly: GCA_945867255.1. GTDB lineage: Bacteria > Bacillota > Clostridia > Oscillospirales > Ruminococcaceae > Ruthenibacterium. The sequence goes on along the minus strand of CAMBHV010000178.1, from coordinate 1,627 downwards.
TGGCGGAGACGCTTGCCCGCCGTGCTGAGGAGTACGAAAAAGGGCAGAACAGCCAGTTTCGGATCCGGCCGGACCTTCTTCTTATCGATGGTGGGCGTGGGCAGGTAGCCGCCGTGTGCGATGCGCTGCGTGGAACAAAGTTGGAAGATGTGCCTGTGTTCGGCATGGTGAAGGATGCCAAGCATCGCACGCGTGGCCTGGTGGATGCAGTCGGACGCGAGATCGCGCTTGCCATGCATCGCGGCCCGTTTACGTTTATCACAGCGATTCAGGATGAAACGCATCGCTGGGCCAACGACTATCGCCGCAGGTTACAAAAGGGCAGGGCCTACTCCTCCACGCTGGAGGCTATTCCCGGCGTGGGGCCGGCCACGGCAAAGGCGCTGCTGGCACATTTCAAAACTGTGGGTGCCGTGCGTGCGGCCAGCCAGCAGGAATTGTGTGAGGCGAAAGGTGTTTCGCGAAAGGCTGCTGCTGCCGTGTGGAATGCCTTCCACGCTTCGCCTTGAAAATTGGCCTTGTTCCTGATAAAATAGCCATGGTGTAGTATTTTCTGCGCTGTTCAGAATAAAGGAGGAAAACGGGATGCGCATCATTTCCGGTACGGCGCGCGGCGTGGCACTGAAAACACTTGCGGGCACGGATGTCACACGTCCCACGGTGGCACGTGTGAAAGAGGGGATGTTCAGCGCGGTGCAGTTTATGCTGCCGGGAGCACGCGTGCTGGATGCGTTTGCCGGTTCCGGCCAGCTTGGGCTGGAAGCGCTAAGCCGGGGGGCTGATTCGTGCGTATTCCTGGACGAATCGCGCGCAGCTTGTGCTGTGGTGCGTGAAAATGCCGCGGCAGCGCGGCTTTTGCCCAAGGCACGTGTGGTGCAGACGAGTGCCGGTTCCTTTCTTGCAGGCTGCACGGATACGTTTCATCTTGTCCTGCTGGACCCGCCGTATCGTCACGATACGGTCCCGGCTATTTTGCCGGCGGTAGCTCGCGTGATGGCGCCTGGTGGTGTGGTGCTTGCCGAGACGGAATTGGGGGCGCCGCTGCCCGAAACATGCGGGACACTGCAGCTTGTAAAACAGTATCGATACGGCACGGTGCTTGTAACCAAATATGAAGTCCGTGCCGAGGGCGGCCCGTTATAGAGCTGCCGGAAGGGGGAGAAAACTTGCGCATTGCAATTTGCCCGGGCAGTTTCGACCCGGTCACGAAAGGCCATGTGGATATTATTGAACGCACGGCGAGGCTGTTCGATAAAGTGGTTGTCCTGGTGGTGATCAACCCGGCCAAGTGCCCATCTTTTACGGTGGAGGATCGCACAGATTTCCTGCAGCGTGCCACGGCACATATCGGAAACGTATGCGTGGATTCTTACCAGGGGCTTTTAGCAGACTATGCCCGTAAAATGGGCGCATGTACGCTGATCAAGGGTTTGCGTGCTGTCACCGATTTTGAATTCGAGTTTCAGCAGGCCCTTACCAATAAAAAACTGAACCCCGAACTGGAGACCATGTTCGTGATCACGGATTCTCAATACATGTATCTGTCCTCCAGCATGGTCAAACAGGTTGCACAGTTTGGCGGCGATGTTACGGGCTTTTTGCCCGATGCCATCTGCGAGGAAGTGGT
>CAMBHV010000177.1 GCA_945867255.1 uncultured Clostridia bacterium | reverse complement strand
CTGTGGCTACCACCACGGCATCTGCAGCATATTCTCGCCCGCTTTGTCCTCGTACGCCGCGCACGTATGTTTGGCCATCCTCATGGCGCAGCAAAAGTTCTTTTGCACCGTCGTACACAATAGCAGCCTGCTGTGCAAAACGCAACAGCGCGGCAAGGATATCTCTCGAAGTATCGCTTTGCGGGAACACACGGCGCCCACGTTCCACTTTCAGCGGCACACCCAGTTCCCCTTCAAACAGATCCATCACCTGTTGTGGCGGGCAGGCATACAATGCAGAATACAGAAAACGTGGGTTACGCCGCACATGCTTTAAAAACTCCTGTGGTTCGCATGCGTTCGTCAAATTGCAGCGTCCTTTCCCTGTGATCAGCAGTTTTTTCCCAGGGGAAGGCATATGTTCCAGCAGCGTGACACTGTTTCCGGCGCGCACAGCCCATCCTGCGCAGAACAACCCTGCGGCACCCGCACCAATGATCAAAACTTTTGCCACCGGGCGCGCCCTCCTTTCCCATTCATCGAACCACCTTGAATTCACAGTTATTTTGTATTATATCCCATTTTTTCCAGCGCCGCAAGGCCGCCCCAACCTCCTTGTATTTCAGCCCGCATCCAGTTGCCGTAGTATCTGCGCGATGATATAATAAAAAAGAATCTGGCGCATAGCGACATTCCCGCTGGCGCAAGGGGAGGAACCCATCCGCATGAAACATTTATCTTTTTCCAAGCGCGATATCAGCGCCCGGCTCCTATGGGTGCTTGCGCTGGCTGCCGTAGTGTTGAAAATATTACTGTGCAGCCAGCAATTATTTGAGGCAGTACCACAGGCATCTACTATTGATGATACTCTGATGTTCGAGCTGGCTCGCAGCATCCGTGATGGTGCCTGGCTTGGCGAATACAATTACCTTACATTGGGAAAGCATACGTTTTTTGCACTGTGGCTGGCATTCTTGAATGTTCTGCACATCAACTTCCTTGTAGGCGGCCAGCTTTTATACGCCGGGGCCTGCCTGCTGCTTCTGGCCGCCATTCAGCCACTTCTGCGCACCAACATCGCACGTGGCCTTGTCTTCCTTTTTGTGCTGTGGCTGCCCGTAAGCTGGGCGCAATTCACACTGCGCGTCTACCGTGACAATATCTATCCCTCACTGGTGCTTTTGGCTCTGGCTGGCCTTTTGGGTGCATTCTGCCGCTTTGACCGCCCGGCCAAGCATGCCGTACCTTTTTATATTGCGGCAGGCCTTGCGCTTGCCGCCGCATGGCTGTGCCATGAAGACAATGCTCTGCTGCTGCCTTTCATTTTGTGTGCCACGCTCGTGTACCTTGTGTTTCTGTTCACAAGTCCACTTGCCCACGCGAAGCGGGCCAAGCTCGCCCTGCTGTTGTTGCCCCTGGCGCTATGGGCCGGCGGCATCACTGCCTGGAAAGCCATGAATTATCACTATTATGGCCGGTTCATCGTCAGCGATTTCTCCGAAGGTGAGTTTGCCGATGCCATGGGCGCTTTAACGCGCGTAAATCCGGATGCCCAACAGCAATATATCCCTATCCCCTATGAAACACGCCAGATGCTGTACGACATCTCCCCTACGTTTGCCACGCTGGAACCATATGTGGAAACACAGAATAATTATGAATTGTATGGCCTTGCCTATCGAAAAGAATTCATGGCTAACGGCGTGCACTGGATGTTACGGCAGGCCGCAGCCGAGGCCGGTGTATATGACACGCCTGAAACTGCGCGTGTGTTTTGGCAGGCCGTGGCCGATGAAATAAACGCTGCCTGCGATGCGGGCCTTGTGCCCGCCGGTAAAAAACACAGCGGTGTGTTTTCCCCTGTGAAGGCGGAATACATCGTGCCCAGTCTCGAAAAGTTCGCAGACGAGATTTTGGAACTTGTGTTCTTCCGGCAAACGCAGCCCGGCGCAAACCTTTCCACCATCACCCCGGAAACAAACGCCGTGTGGGAAGAATTCTTGTATTGCCACAGTTCCTGGATGGCCGAGTATGGTACTACGGATGCCTATTTCACCCCCATGCAACACCTTGCCTACCGTGTGCTGGATATCGTAACCTGGTGCATGCGTATCCTGATCTGGCCCCTGATGCTGCTTTGCCTTCTGTGGCTGTGCCGCTACGTGCCACAGTGTGTGCACGGCATACGCAAAAAGGCGCCACCCACTGACATGGCCGGCTGTATTCTGATGCTGGGGTTGTTTTTGACGGGGCTGCTTCGCCTTGTGGCGCTGGCTTATCTGTTTGCCGTTTCCATCAAGCTGGAACCGGCTTCGCTGATGTACATGTCCTCTGCCTGCGCGCCCATGATGGCATTCTTTGCATTTGGCGCAGCCAAATGGTGCGAAACACGCATGGCACAGGCGGGGAAGAAAGAGGGGTAAGAAATATGGACGGTTTGCGGCATGCATACAAAAAGCAAGCCAACCATGACATCAGCGTCCGGCTTCTATGGATATTGGCGCTGGCTGCGGTTTTTATAAAAGTAGCGCTGTGTTCGTTTCAACTTGCGCAGGCCACGCCAGATTTCAGCCCCATTGATGACACTCTGATGTTTCAAACCGCACAAAGCATTCGAAACGGACAGTGGCTTGGCGAATATGGCTGCCTGACGCTGGGCAAGCATATGTTTTTTGCACTGTGGCTGGCATTCTTGAATGTTCTGCACATCAACTTCCTTGTAGGCGGCCAGCTTTTATACGCCGGGGCCTGCCTGCTGCTTCTGGCCGCCATTCAGCCACTTCTGCGCACCAACATCGCACGTGGCCTTGTCTTCCTTTTTGTGCTGTGGCTGCCCGTAAGCTGGGCGCAATTCACACTGCGCGTCTACCGTGACAATATCTATCCCTCACTGGTGCTTTTGGCTCTGGCTGGCCTTTTGGGTGCATTCTGCCGCTTTGACCGCCCGGCCAAGCATGCCGTACCTTTTTATATTGCGGCAGGCCTTGCGCTTGCCGCCGCATGGCTGTGCCATGAAGACAATGCTCTGCTGCTGCCTTTCATTTTGTGTGCCACGCTCGTGTACCTTGTGTTTCTGTTCACAAGTCCACTTGCCCACGCGAAGCGGGCCAAGCTCGCCCTGCTGTTGTTGCCCCTGGCGCTATGGGCCGGCGGCATCACTGCCTGGAAAGCCATGAATTATCACTATTATGGCCGGTTCATCGTCAGCGATTTCTCCGAAGGTGAGTTTGCCGATGCCATGGGCGCTTTAACGCGCGTAAATCCGGATGCCCAACAGCAATATATCCCTATCCCCTATGAAACACGCCAGATGCTGTACGACATCTCCCCTACGTTTGCCACGCTGGAACCATATGTGGAAACACAGAATAATTATGAATTGTATGGCCTTGCCTATCGAAAAGAATTCATGGCTAACGGCGTGCACTGGATGTTACGGCAGGCCGCAGCCGAGGCCGGTGTATATGACACGCCTGAAACTGCGCGTGTGTTTTGGCAGGCCGTGGCCGATGAAATAAACGCTGCCTGCGATGCGGGCCTTGTGCCCGCCGGTAAAAAACACAGCGGTGTGTTTTCCCCTGTGAAGGTGGAATACATCGTGCCCAGCCTCGAAAAGTTTGCAGACGAGATTTTGGAGCTTGTATTCTTCCGGCAAAACACGCCCTATGCAGAATTATCCCGCATGTCTGTACAACAACATACCCAGTGGACACAGTTTCTTCACACCACATTCTCCTTTGCCGCTGTGGAGGGAACTGCACAGCCTTATTTCAGTATGGTGCGTGTGGCGGCATATGCCGTGCTGAATGCGGTAACCTGGTGCAT
>CAMBHV010000176.1 GCA_945867255.1 uncultured Clostridia bacterium | reverse complement strand
GAAGGTTTGCGGGGCGTTGAAGAGCACAGCGCCAGGGAATTTCGGCTGTTTCTGGCGCACGCGCGCGGCGACACCAACGGCCTTGCACACCGTGTGATCGATACGTTTGGCAGTGTTGCCGCTGCGCTTGACGCACCATATGAAGAACTTGTGCAGGTGCCCGGCATTGGCCCCACCAGCGCTACGGTGATGAAATTCATCCCACAGATGTGTGCATACTATCTGAAAAGTAAACAGGGCACTCTGCGGTCGTTACACAGCCCCGCTTCCGTCGCAGATTTTTTAACGCCATATTTCTTTGCCAAAACAAACGAGGAGTTTTACGCTATCGCACTGGACGATCGCTGCCGCCTGCTGCGTTTGGAGCGGCTTTCTTATGGTACAGCCAACACCACCAGTGTAAACACGGCACAAGTGGCAGAGTTTGCGGTTCGCTGGCGTGCCACCGGCATTATTCTGGCGCACAATCATCCGCGCGGGGTGCCATTGCCTTCTGCCAACGACATCGCTGTCACGCAGGAACTGCTGGAATCATTGCATACAATCCATGTAGCGCTGATAGACCATTTGATTTTCAGCGACGACGATTACCTTAGTTTTACTGATTCAAAATATATGAGCTATGTGAAAGGATATTTGAGGAATACATCTGATGGAACAGTTTGAACTTGTTGCTCCCTACAAACCCACGGGCGATCAGCCCCAGGCAATTGATAAACTTGTAGCTGGCCTTCGCGCGGGGTATTCCGGGCAAACTCTGCTGGGCGTGACAGGCTCGGGCAAAACATTCACCATGGCAAATGTCATTGCGCGCGTAAACCGGCCCACACTTGTGCTGGCACATAACAAAACGCTGGCCGCACAGCTTTGTACAGAGTTTAAGGAGTTTTTTCCGCACAATGCCGTAGAATATTTTGTAAGTTATTATGATTACTACCAGCCGGAGGCCTACATTCCCTCCACCGATACCTATATCGAAAAGGACAGCGCTATCAACGACGAAATTGATCGGTTGCGCCATTCCGCCACAGCCGCACTGAGCGAACGGCGCGACGTGATCATCGTGGCCAGTGTATCGTGCATTTATTCCCTGGGCGACCCTATCGATTATCGCAGCATGGTCATCAGCATCCGAGAGGGCATGCAGATGAGCCGGGAAGAATTGATGCGCAGACTGGTTGCACTTCAGTACGAACGAAACGATGTGAACTTTGTGCGCAACAAGTTTCGCGTGCGAGGCGATATCGTGGAGATCAATCTTGCTTACGCCAGCGAAACCGCTATCCGTGTAGAGTTTTTCGGCGATGAAGTAGACCGAATCAGCGAAGTGAATCCCCTCACAGGTGAAAAGAAAGCCGCTGTGCGCCATGTAGCCATCTTCCCTGCCAGCCACTATATCGTTTCAAACGAAAAAAAGGCCGAGGGCCTGCGGCGTATCCGCATGGAGATGGATAAACAGGTGGAACAGTTTCGTGCCGAGGGCAAGCTGATTGAGGCGCAGCGTATCGCGCAGCGCACCAACTACGACGTGGAGATGCTGCAGGAGGTTGGCACATGCAAGGGCGTGGAAAACTATTCTGCCGTGTTGGCCGGGCGTGCCCCTGGCTCTACGCCCACCACTTTGCTGGATTATTTCCCGGATGATTTTCTTCTGTTCGTAGATGAAAGCCACGTGATGCTGCCGCAGCTTCGGGCCATGTATGGCGGCGACTACGCCCGAAAAAAAAGCCTTGTGGATTATGGCTTCCGCCTGCCTTCCGCCTTTGACAACCGGCCGCTGAAATTTGAGGAGTTTGAAGCACATCTGAACCAAACCATTTTCGTTTCCGCCACGCCCGGTGAATACGAACGCGAACATTCCGGCCAGATTGTGGAACAGGTAATTCGCCCCACAGGCCTTTTGGACCCACGCGTAGTGGTAAAACCCGTGGAGGGGCAGATTGAAGACCTTCTGAGCGAAATCAACACCCGTTCCGCACGCGGTGAGCGTGTATTGGTGACGACCCTTACGAAAAAAATGGCTGAAGACCTGACAGATTATCTCTCTGATCATGGGGTAAAGGTCAAATACATGCATCATGAGGTAGACACCTTCGAACGCGTGGAACTGATGCGCGATCTCCGCAAAGGCGCCATTGATGTGATTGTTGGCATCAACCTTCTGCGTGAAGGGCTGGATTTGCCGGAAGTATCTCTTGTTGCCATTTTGGATGCCGATAAAGAAGGATTCCTTCGCAGCGAAACAAGCATGATTCAGACCATTGGCCGTGCCGCACGCAACGCGGATGGCATGGTGATTATGTATGCCGACAGCGTCACCCCCTCGATGGAGCGCGCCATTATGGAAACAGAGCGTCGCCGGGGCATTCAGCAGGCATATAACGAGGTGCATGGTATCGTTCCAAAGACAATTGTAAAAGAACTGCGTGACAATGGCGTACTGGAAATTTCACGCAAGGATGACGATACGAAAAGCGATAAGCGCCTGAGCCGTGCAGAGTGCCAGAAAAAGATTGAGCAGCTGACACGCGAAATGAAAGAAGCTGCCAAAATTTTGGAATTCGAGCACGCGGCCTTCCTGCGCGACCGCATAGAAAAGCTGCGCAAGCAAATGGAACATAAAACCAAACTTTGACACTGGAAAGAGGAACACACTTTGGCAAATGATAAGATCGTTATAAAGGGTGCACGGGAACACAACCTGAAAAATATCGACGTAACGCTGCCGCGTGACAAACTGATCGTGATGACGGGGCTTTCTGGTTCGGGTAAATCCAGCCTTGCCTTTGACACCATTTATGCCGACGGCCAGCGCCGTTATATGGAAAGCCTTTCCAGCTATGCGCGCCAGTTTCTGGGGCAGATGGAAAAGCCGGATGTAGACGAGATCAGCGGCCTTTCCCCTGCTATATCCATAGATCAGAAAACCACCTCCAAAAACCCTCGCTCCACCGTGGGCACTGTTACGGAAATTTACGATTACCTACGCCTTTTGTATGCTCGCATCGGCATCCCTCACTGCCCGGTGTGTGGCCGGCCTATTAGCCAACAGACAGTGGATCAGATGGTAGACGAAGTGATGAAGCTGCCGCAGGGCACGCGGTTCCAGGTGTTGGCTCCTGTCGTGCGCGGACGCAAGGGCACCCAGCAGAAAGAGTTTGAGGCTGCCCGGCGCAGTGGCTTTGCCCGCGTGCGCGTGGATGGAAACCTTTATGATCTGGACGAAGAAATCACGCTGGATAAAAACCGCAAACACACGGTGGAAATTGTGGTGGACAGGCTTGTTCTGCGCGAAGATATTCACACCCGCCTTGCCGATTCCCTGGAGACGGCCATTGGCCTGACAGGTGGGCTTGTGTCCATCGATGTGATTGGCGGCGAGGAAATGATGTTCAGCCAGAATTATGCCTGCCCGGAACATGGCATTTCCATGGATGAACTGACCCCGCGCATGTTTTCATTCAATAACCCGCTGGGTGCCTGCGAAACGTGCACCGGCCTGGGCACGTTCATGCAGGTAGACCCCGCGCTTATTCTTCCTAACAAAAAGCTTTCCATTCGAGAAGGTGCGATAAAGGCAAGCGGCTGGTATTATGCCCCCGGCTCTGTAAGCGAAATGTATTATACGGCCCTGGGTAAAAAATATGGGTTCACGCTGGACACAAAAATCAAAGACATCCCTAAAGAGGGGCTGGATGCCCTTTTATATGGCACTCATGGGGAAAAGCTTCACATGATACGCGAAACCGATCGCGGCACCGGCAGCGATGTAAACGAATTTGAAGGCATTGTAAACACCCGGGAGCGCCGTTTCCGCGAGACCAAGTC
>CAMBHV010000175.1 GCA_945867255.1 uncultured Clostridia bacterium | reverse complement strand
GCGCCGTCCGAAAGTATTCCAAACTGACAACGCCGTTTTCCGGCACGGAAAGCATGCGGGCATCTTGGGCCGTACGCTCGGAATACAGTGTGCGCTGAACCTGTGTAGTGGTATTCCAAGCCCGTGTATCAGTGGGTTGCGCCTGCGTTCCCGAAGAAGCATCACCACTTTGTGCTGTGCTTTGGGGCACACTCCCCGCTCCCGCACTGTCCGAAGTTGCCGATGGCTGCGACACCGCAGATGAACTGTTTGAAAGTTCTGAGCTGGCCGTTTCTTCGCGCGCAGTTGGCAGCGCAAACACCGCTTCACCGCGTAACATTTTCACCACGCAATATGCATTTCCAAACACCAGTGCCACTGCCAATACAGCCAGTACCACCTGTGTCAACAGGTTACGGGCACGGCGCTTTTTTGCCTGCGCTTTCACTTTTTTGAAATTTGCCAAATCGGGTTCCTCCAGATCAAGCACCGGTCACCTCATCCCTTATAGCAAGGTGAGCCCGGCAAATATGGGTTTTCGGCACTGTATGCCGTATGTGTAATCAGCATTTCACGCCATGCACTATATCCATCATTGTTCAGATGCAGCCCATCATCGGCGGCATAATCCGCTTTCAGATAGCCATTTTCATCGCATAAAGCACCGTATAGATCCAGGTAATGCATTCCATACTGATATGCCAAAAGCGCCAGCTGTTCATTCACGTTTTGAATTCTTTCCAACGTGAAATTCTCATCGGCAGTTTTGGCCTGCGTAACAGGGGGGATCGACTCGATATAATACACCGTATCTTCCGGAAGTTGTGGCACAAGGAAATCCAAAAAGCGGGCATAGTATTCCAAAAACGCTTCGTCCGTCAACGTCTCCATGGCATTCGTACCCAGAAGAATGTATACCTTTTTGGGGTTTGCCGCAAGGATCTCGTCAATCGGTTTGACTGTGTCTCCATTGATATTGGTCACAGTTCCCTCAATGAATGTACGCGGCCCGGCACCAATATATGCTGCATAACTCGCATTGGAAATACCACTGGTGTAAACCTGAAAACCCTGTGTCAGAGAATCGCCAACAAAAAGGGCATCATCAAAATAGCTCATATCCACACGGCCATTTTCCGCCAGTGCCAGTGTGGCTGCACTGATGGAAGGCAATGTTCCCTGCGCCTGCTGTGTGGGGCCAATCCCAGTGGGTGTGTTGGCAGCATTCCCGTCCTGCGTGTCACCCGTCTGCGCCGTGCTGCTGGCACTTGAGGCAGCACCCGACGTTGCAGCACTGCCGGAAGCCGTATTCCCAGAAGCCGCTGGCGCTGTGTTTCGCCAAGGCTGTTCAATCAGCAAAGTGATCACCCCCGCCAGGAGAAAAATCACTGCAAAATTGGCCGCCACAAAGCCGGCAAAGGAGCTTTTTTTCTTTTTCCGGGCAGGCTGGCTGCGGCGCATGGCGCCGCCGGATCGCTGAGGCGTTTTCGGCGTATTTCGCTGTCTATTACTTTGCCCGGATGCACTTGCACCCGCCTGCCTGTGCCCCTGATAACCGGGGGCTACCCTTCGGATATCTTTTTGCTCAGGACGTGGGGCAGGAATTTCCACTGCCCCCAGCGGCACTTCCATCATACCACGCCGCTGACTTTGCCCAGGGGCCGGGCGCCGAAGATCCGACGGACGTTTCATCCAATCTTCCATCGCTGTGCCCCCCTTCATTGTTTCGGCTGCGCCACGCGCCCGAAAGAGGGCATCCCGCCCCATAATATAGTTTCATTATACCCACTTTCACATACCAGTTCAACCATTTTGGCAAACCGGGAATTGTAAAAATTCTTTCCTTTTTATCCACCAATACAAAAGTCCAGGAGCTTTTTTATAAAAAGCTCCTGGACTTTCTAAGCCATTATAAAGTCATCACGGTATCCATAGAAAGTTTATTGTTAATAAGCGCTTGATAAGGGAAACTTCTGTATCTGGGGAAGATTTCCACAACGGCCCATCCATCATACCCAATGTCTCGCACCGCACGCATTACTTCCGGGAAGTTCACATCTCCTTCAAAAATGTCTACAAACATTCCAAGGCCCGCCTGATCTGCCCTGCAATCACAAAACTGCAATCGTTTAATGCGATGACCCAAAATACGAATCCACTGTTCAGGGTAACCTATGTAAATAATATTCCCTATATCAAAATATGCGCCAACATATGGAGAATTTATTTCGTCCAGAAATCGTGCCATTTCCACCGGTGAGAGCAAAAAACGGTTCCATACGTTCTCAATGGCAATACTTACTTCCGCACTTTGCGCATATGAAGCCAATTTCATAAGTTCACTTTGCGCATTTTGATATGCATGATGATACGGAACACAGCCCTGGGCAAAAGGAGTTCCTACCCATCCCGGCACAACCAAAGCGATATCTGCCCCAAGCTCCTTTGCTGTATCAATCTGTCTTTTGATATTTTCAGAAGCCAATTTCCGTTGTACCTCATCATCGCTGGCAAGGTTATGCTCCCAAACTGTATTTGCACCTACGCTAATGATTTGAAGCCCATATCTTTCTGCACGGCCACGTATCTCCCGAAGCTTTTGTACCGATGTATCTGGAGTCAATTCTCCCGTTCGGCCCATCACCAGCTCTACCCCAGTATAACCCGCTTTGGCTGCCTGTTCGAACGCTTCATCTAAATTTACATTTTCCTCCAGAGAGAAAAAACTTACTCCTAGTTTCATATACTGCTCTCCATCAAATGCAAGGCATTACATTTCCACCACATACCGGTAAATAGACACCAGAAATAAAACTGGCTTGCTCCGATGCTAGAAAACACACTGCATTTGCCACTTCTTCATCGCTGCCTCGGCGGTTCAGAGGCACCGTACTGATATAGGGGAAATCCTGTTTCAGGTTAGCTTCCGTGCCATCGTGCTCCCTGCAATTGTCGCTCAGTGTCCAGCCTGGTGCAATCTCATTGACAGTAATTCCGTGCATGCCGATTTCTTTCGCCAGCACTTTGTATACGCCGTCCATGGCGCGTTTTCCGGAAATGTAAGCCGATTGATATGGTAGCATCTGCATAGCACATTCCGTGTTGATACCAATGATACGGCCATGCTTAGCTTTAATCATATCTGGAACAAATGCCTTCGCCATCAGCACCGCTTGAAGCACCGTGGAACGGAACTGAGTCTCATAGTTCTTCACGTCCTGCTCCAGCACTTTTTTCCATTCATGAGCAATGATTGCATTGTTGACCAAAATATCAACATGCCCTAGCGCGTGATCCACCTGTTTCTTCATATCCAGAATAGAGTCCAAATCTGTTACATCTGCCTGAACGGCTATTGCCTTCACATTATAAGTTTGCTCTATTTCTGTTGCAAGCTGGTGCGCAAAATCCTTTTGGGAATAGTAACACACGCATACATTTGCCCCACAATCGGCTAAGCCTCGGCACATCGCACGCCCCAGTTGGCCCGCGCCACCTGTAACAATCGCGGTTTTTCCACGCAGATCCAATAGTTTCATGTCGCTATCCTTCCTTCTTTGTCCTCACGCAGATTTTATATTCCTTTCCATCCGGCTTACTTCCACAGTGACTTGTCATTTTCAATATCGCGATATGTATCTACATTTTCCTTGGTGATGGGGAATGTACCCGTATCATTAACAGGTTCCGGTTTTTCGCCGTTACGCACATAATTGCAAATCCATTCGGCAGGCTGATATCCAATACGGGGAATGTTTTCCGACATGGTGGCGTAAATATACCCTTCGCGCACGCCATCCAGGCTCTCAGCAATATCGCTGATACCAATTACGATAATATCTTCCGAAGTCAATCC
>CAMBHV010000174.1 GCA_945867255.1 uncultured Clostridia bacterium | reverse complement strand
ACACGTAACCACCGGCAATCAGTTCGTCTACCAAGCTGGAAACTGTGGTCTTGCTCAATTTTGTAATTTTGGCAAGCTTTGCTCTGGATATCCCGATATTCTGATCAATCAGCTGATAGATCTGCCTGAGGTTTCCCGAGCGGATGATATGCTGCGTAATCACTGCCGCATCCCCCTCTTATGTTGTAAGGAAAGACACACAGGATTTAGTTTGTCCAGTGGCTTTACTAATTGACGAAAAAAGTGTATCACAACTTTTCCATTCCCACAACCCCTCCCTCACAAGTTTGGCTACTTGCCTAGAAGCAGCGTAAGCGCTTTTGTGAAATCGACGGAAAAGATGACAAAACAGATTCAGCATTTGAAACACCGCCAATATTATATGGGATATTTTTACTTTTTCGTTTTATCTTTGTCCTTTTGGTATTTCCTTTTTTTGCTTCACATTTTGATTTTTACAGTTGTGAAAATGCCGAAAAACAGAAAAAAAGGTTGCAAAAGGCAACTCAATCGCATACACTGGAACTGCCCAACAGTGGGCATCTATTTCAGCTAAGGGAGGGAAAACAGGTGGACGCAGTTGGTCGAAGTACAGGCTCATACGCGGATCCTCACATAGGCTGCATGCTCTGCGGGCCGCTTGCTTTACTCTTTTTCCGTTCATGGGTAAGGGAGTAGCACGGCTTTGCTGTGCGCGCCCTTAAACACATATATGTCCATATTTAGCGTGGACATATTGATGTGTTATGTCGTGTGGATTGCCGCGAAAAGCCTGACAAGGTTTTCGCGGCATTTTTCGTTTTGTCCTGTCTTCCTGCCATCGAACCAAATGAACAGGAGGATCTTATCATGACAAATATCATAAACACCACCAAGCTATTAGAACTTCTTGACAACCGCAAATTTCACGCACTGCGCGATGCTCTGGCAGAATACAACGAAGTTGACATTGCTCAGTTTCTGGGCAGCCTTCCTCGGGAAAAAGCGATCCTTGCTTTCCGTACACTTTCCAAAGATGAAGCCAGCGATGTATTTTCCGAGCTTGGCAGCGAAATGCAGCAAGCCATCATTGCCTCTGTCACTGACGCAGAACTTGCAGAGATTGTAGAAGACCTGTCCACAGACGACGCCGTGGATATGTTGGAAGAACTTCCGGCCAATGTAGTAAAACGTGTGCTGAAAAGTGCAAAGCCCGGCACACGGGCACTGATCAATCAGTTCTTGAAGTATCCTGAAGATTCCGCCGGAAGCATCATGACGGCAGAATTTACAGACCTTCGAGCCGATATGACTGTCCGCCAGGCCATTCATCGCATCCGACGCACTGGAGAAGATCGCGAAACGGTATACACTTGTTATGTCATTGGCGACGGCCGCCAATTAGAGGGCGTTGTCTCACTAAAAGATCTGTTACTTGCAAATGACAGCGCACTTGTAAAGGAACTGATGGATACCAACGTTATTTCGATCGGCACACTGGAAGACCGTAAAGAAGCCGCGCGCCTACTTCACAAATATGGTTTTTTGGCACTTCCTGTTGTAGATCATGAAATGCGCCTGGTGGGCATCATCACCATAGATGATGCCATGGACGTGATGGAGCAAGAGGTCAGCGAAGATTTTGAAGTGATGGGTGCATTGCACCCATCGGAAAAACCTTATTTAAAAACAGGCGTTTTTGCACTGGCAAAAAACCGCATCGTATGGCTTCTGGTTCTGATGGTTTCCGGCATGGTGACAGGGGGTATCTTGGGCAGGTATGAGGCTGCTTTCTCTGCCATGCCACTGCTTGTCACCTTTATTCCCATGCTTACCGACACAGGCGGCAATGCAGGCAGCCAGTCTAGCACACTGATTATCCGTGGTATTGCTACCGGGGATATTGCAGGGCGTGATATTCCGGCGGTTTTGTGGAAAGAGCTTCGCGTGGCGCTGGTTGTAGGTGTTGCACTCAGCGTTGTGAATTACATAAGATTAGTCATCACCTACCCCGGTTGCGGCCTTGTGGCGCTTACCGTAGCGTGCACCATGTTGTGCACTGTAGTGATGGCCAAAACCATTGGCGGTGTATTGCCGCTGATAGCCAACGTCTTCCATGCAGATCCTGCCATCATGGCTGCGCCTCTGATCACTACCATCGTAGACGCGCTATCCCTGATCATTTATTTCAACATCGCATCCAAACTACTGGCGTTATAATGTAGCTGGTGCAATAATCTCCGCACACAAAAAGACGGCTGTTTTCTGAACAGCCGTCTTTTTTATCTGCTGATCAAAGCAATGCCGCAAGTTGAAGAACCGTTTGTGCGGGTTTCTGATTGGAACAATTCAGAATACCCTTTCCAGATGTAAAAATCATACATTCGCCCAAGTATAAAAACCATCGTTTTCACCTCGAAATAATCATAATATCGGGTAAAATCGGCCATTTAACCCAGAAATGGCTTTATTTTAGGCAGAACACCTTGATAGCAGTGATTTTAAATTGTGTGCTTCTTTTCTGGTGGCTTGATTGTTTGATTCCTCATTATTCACGTTTCTTGCCAAGAAACAGGAAAAGGTGAAACAGACCTCTGCTGTCTTTTCACGTCAAAAATTATATAAATTTTTTACTCAACCGGAGGCTCATTCCTCAGATTTTTCGATTTTTGGCATAGCTTCATGATAGATAGGAAGTTAAATCTTTCATCATTTCAAACTGTCTGGCCACCTCAACGGCTCCCAATGAATCCAGCATTTCCAAGACGGCGGCATATTTCTTATCCATGTTTTTTATGACAATGGTTCCAAAATGTGGCACAAGCCATTGGATAACCTTCTTCAATTCATCCATATCTGTATACCCCAGTTGTTTCACATTTCCGTTGTCTTTTGAAAAAACACAAAAAGCAGTTAATTTTTGATCTTTTTTTCTGTATGAGACACGATAAAGTTCAGGGGCCTTTCTTAATATATTGGTGCAATGTTCAAAGGATGGCCGCATACAAAAGCAATTGCTTGTTTTTCGAAGATCAAACTGTTCCAACTCAGCACACTCTACCATCGGGTCATTCGTTCCTTGTCTGTTTAAGGAGAGTTTTAAAACGTAAAGTTCTCGAATCGGAATAAACCCTTGTTTTTTATAAGCATGTATTGCGTTCTGATTGTTCTGTAGAACTTCCAGATAATATTTTTTGACTCCTCTCTTCAATAATTCTTGTTGTGCAAACGAAAAAAGTCTTGTAAACACCCGCTTTCCCCTATGTTCCGGAACCACTCCTGTGCCAACATCAAAAACAGACTCTTCTCCGTTATACACACAGCATGAATTCAGAATAAAACCAACCATGTCACCTTCAAAAAATGCACCGTACGATAGATCTTTGTCTGCACCACTGGCCGCCAAATATGTTCGAAGTTGTTCTTCGGTCAATTGAACGGGTATCTCATAATCTGAAAAAGAACGGTTCAAAAACTCTTTTATTTCGGCATAAGAGAAGTTTTTTAAGCATTGATATGAATACACTTTGTCATCCTCTCCCATCCGTTTTTTCTCATTTCTCCAAAGATATCACATCTTCATATGCTTTTTCCATTCTTTAAGGATAAAACTATTCATTTCCCAGCGGCAAGATTCGATTTTGTTTTTATTCAAATAATATTTACTGAAAAAGTTACTGCGGTCAAATCATGGCTATCCTGATCGTTTTCCATCATACTCACAGAATTTATCAAAGGTTTGCATCTCATCAAGCCCAATGGGAAACGACAGAGCTCGTGTTTACAGAAAGTTCTTAACAGGCACGTACACCGCACATCACCTTCTCTCTATAACAGTGTATATTTTGAGTAAGTTA
>CAMBHV010000173.1 GCA_945867255.1 uncultured Clostridia bacterium | reverse complement strand
ATGCCATGCGCGCCGCGCTTACGAGCGCCGAAGATGAAAGATGTTGACAGCCGGAACAGCAAAGGGGAACAGGTATGAAACAACGTTTGATTGCGGCACTGTTGTGCCTGTGCATGGGAATGAGCATGCTGTCGCCTGCCGCGGCGGCGCAGGGCCCGGGGGAGCTTTCCACAGGCGATGACGGCGGCACTGCGCTCACCATGAGTGATGACAGCGGCACCGCGCCCACCACGGGAGATGACAGCGGCACCGCGCCCACCACGGGGGATGACAGCGGCACCGCGCCCACCACGGGCGATGACAGCGGCATTGCGCGCACCGTGCTCAATGCGCCCGCAGCCCGCCTCACGAGCCTGGAGGAGTCCTATTGGGATACTTTGGATTTGGAGGGTATGTACTACCCATATACCGGAAACCCCATAGAGCTGAAGTTTGTTTCTATAGGACTTACCGAGGGCAAAGATTATACGGTTTCGTACAAAACGGCAAGCGGCACGGCCCTTCCCGGTGCGCCTACCGATGTGGGCGAATATTACGCGGTGCTGACGGGCCAAGGCATCTATAACGGCAAAACAGAAGAGTGCCGCTTTTTTATCTATGATTGGAAAGACCTCTCTAACGCTTATGAAACCGTGATTGCACCGAATGCATTTTTCTACACGGGCCAGCCTGTGCAGTTTGAGCAGTGCAGCGTCCGGGTGGATTCGCCAACTGGCGCCATCTGGCTGAAAGAAGGCACAGATTTCACCCTCAGCTTTGCCACAAGCGATGGCGCCCCGCTGGGTGAGGCCCCCAGAGATGTGGGCATCTATTATGCGGTATTCACGGGTAAGGGTGAGTATACAGGCACGGCATCCGAAAGTTTTTCTATCCGCGCGTCCAATGACCTTGCCGCGGCGGAGGTCACGTGCAAGGAGTATTATGCATACACCGGCCAGCCTGTACAGGTGGAAGACCTGCAGGTGACGCTGAACGGCCTTGTGCTTACGGAGGGCAAAGATTACACGGTCTGGTATGATACAAATGGCTATGTGAGCCAGACCCCGCCCGATGGAACCCCGCCCGCCGGGCAAAAGGACGTCACCATTATCCTCATAATTCGCGGCACGGGGGCCTACACCGGTGAGGCAAAAACCAGGTTCGAGATCGTGTCGCAGGATGATATCCTGAACGGCGCCACCATCACCGGCCCGGCCGTATATCAGCAGGGCGCCCAGGTGAAGAGTACAGATTTCACCGTCACCTCGGCAGGCGGTACGGTGCTTGAGGAAGGCACGGATTATAACATCACCTTTTGGAAGGTCTCCTATTTCGGGGACAGCGTGACGAGCGACGTGGAAGATTTAGAAGTGCTTTCCGGCGCGCCTACGGCCCCGGGCACTTACGCCGTTGTTGCCGTATTGCCGGGGGGTGAATCCGCGGTTGATAAGGATAAAGCAATCGCCTCTGATTATTTCCCGTTTTCCATCGAAGCGGCAAGCTCCGTTGCACTGGCCGAGATCCATGCGCCCAAAACGGTGGAATACACCGGCCAGCCCGTACAGCTGGGGCTTACAGCCGTGCTGGGCGGCAAAACGCTTGCCGAAGGCACAGAGTATACCCTGCGCTATCTTGTAAAAACAAAAACAAGCGACGGAAAAAGCTTTGCGCCTCTTTCCGGCGCACCTACGGCCCCGGGCACCTATTATGTGCAGCTGGTGGGCGTGGGCAGCTACACGGGCGCCACCCCGGCCGGCGGCTTGCATGAATTCAGCATTCAGCGCAGCCCGGCTTCGGCCCAGCTTTCGCCGAGTGCGCTGGATATCCAGCTGACGGAGGGCTATTCCGAAGACGAAGCGGTTCGTACCGTCACCCTCACCAATACCGGCAATGTGGCCATCACGGGCCTTGCGGCCGGCCTTTCGGGCACGGATGCGGCAGATTTCACGCTGGATACGTCCAGCCTGCCGCAAAGCCTTGGCGCGGGGGAAACGGCCACCTTCACCGTGAAAGTAAACACGGGCATTGGCATGACCTCCTATCCTAAAACTGCCACGCTGAATGTGCGGGCGGAAAACCTTTCCACCCTTTCCTGCGAGATGTCGCTTGTTGTAAATAGGAAGCCCACCTACGGGCTGTCTGTTTCCCCAAGCCCCGTGTTCTACCCGGCGCAGGGCGAGCAGAACCCGGAAACCAAGCAACTCTTTCTTGCGAACACAGGCAGCACCACCGTGTCACTGAGCGCACCTCCTCAGGCACAATATTGCACCATCAGCGGGCTCAATGAAGGGCAGCAGCTTGAAAGCGGAAAAAGGCTTACCTTCTCTGTCACCCCAAAAACGGACCTTGCGCCCGGCACGTATCAGGAGAATATTATCATCCAGGGCACAGCGCCGGACGGCGGCACGGCCGCCGGCACGCTGTCCGTGAAGGTGCAAGTGTCCGAGGCGGAGCGGAAGGCGAGATTTATCACAAGCGGGTTGGATTTTGGCTATTGGCAAGAGGGCCAACCCCCACAGGAAAAAGGTTTCGAGATTCAGAACGAAGGCAACATCTCGCTAAGCTTGGAAGTGGAGCTGGATGAGGCTGTGGAAAAAGGCTTCACGTATGAGCTTCGGGCCGGCACTGGCGCCACCCCGCCCGTGCTGCCTGCCCCAAAGAACTATCTGGATACAAGAAGCCTGTGGCTGTACCTGATTCCGAAAGCAGGCCTGCCGGCGGGCGATTACAGCGGCACTGTCACGGTGAAAGACGCCTATTCGGGCACCGTGCTGGGCACTGTTCCGGTGAGCTATTTTGCGCGGAAGGTGCAAATTGAGGTGACGGGGGAAGACGGCAGCCTGCTGGCCGCGGCCACGGCCGAAAGCTATGATACCGCCACGCTGGATTTTGGCGAGATGCCCTATGGATACGACCCGGCACAGTACCCGCAGACGGTGACGGTGAAAAACACCGGCAACGTGGCGGTTGAGGTGGATTACTATCAAACGACATCTAACGGGCTTGCGTCGAACGCCGGTGTTTCTACCCTGCAGCCGGGTGGAACGTGCACAATGACGTTTACAGTTCCGGCAGGAAAAGGGGTGGGCCAGCAGACATATACGCCGCCAGACCCGGCAGACACAAACCGGGCCAATTATATTTTCGCAGAGCAGGCAGGCACAGTGGAGAACATTATTGCCCGCGTGGCCCTGGGCTACACATTTACCGTGACAAAGCCCGAGGCGTATGGAGACTGGCTGTATGACGCGCAGGCCCAAACCCTCACAAGGCTGAGCGACAACCTTACCCTGAAAAACGTCACGGCCAGCGGCACTTCGCTGACGATTGGGAAGCAGTACATCTACCAAAGCACGGCGCTGGACCTTACCGGCGCCGTCACAGACGCCGATGGCACGCCCTACACCATCACCGCCCTGGGGGTCGAGGCATTCTGGAATTGTGGTTCATACCTTACGGCCATCACGCTGCCCGCCGGGCTGGAAAGCATTGGCAGCCGCGCGTTCTACTACTGCACCAGCCTTACGGCCATCGAGATCCCGTCTTCGGTAACAAGCATAGGGGAAGGGGCGTTCCAATTCTGCACCAGCCTTAAGGACGTCACGCTGCCCGCCGGGCTGGAAAGCATTGGCAGCTACGCGTTCAATAGCTGCACCAGCCTTACGGCCATCGAGATCCCGTCTTCGATAACAAGCATAGGGACAAGTGCGTTCAACGGCTGCACCAGCCTTGCGGCCGTCACGCTGCCCGAGGGGCTGCAAAGCATTGGCGACTACGCGTTCTACGGCTGCAGCAGCCTTACGGCCATCGAGATCCCGTCTTCGATAACAAGCATAGGGGAAAGCGCGTTCAACGGCTGCAGCAGCCTTACGGC
>CAMBHV010000172.1 GCA_945867255.1 uncultured Clostridia bacterium | reverse complement strand
CTTCCACCGCTTCATCGTTCAGACCCAGGTTCAGGATGGTATCCATCATACCAGGCATAGAAGCACGCGCGCCGGAACGCACAGACACGAGCAGAGGATTGTTCACATCGCCGAATTTCTTGCCGGCGATCTCCTCCAGTTTACCGATGTACTCATAGATGTCAGCCATAATCTCTTCGTTGATCTGACGGCCGTCATTGTAGTACTGCGTGCAGGCCTCAGTGGAAATGGTGAAGCCCTGAGGCACCGGCATGCCGGCATTGGTCATCTCAGCCAGGTTGGCGCCCTTGCCGCCGAGGATCTCGCGCATGTCTTTGTTGCCTTCGCTGAACAGGTACAGGTATTTCTTCTTGCTCAAG
This sequence comes from uncultured Clostridia bacterium, assembly GCA_945867255.1. Lineage (GTDB taxonomy): Bacteria > Bacillota > Clostridia > Oscillospirales > Ruminococcaceae > Ruthenibacterium. The sequence goes on along the minus strand of CAMBHV010000172.1, from coordinate 3,502 downwards.
TTTCTCTACCTCCAACAAAATTGTACTTCCGGCACACTTCACCCTGCCGTGAACTGCACCCTTGTATGTCAGAACTTTTCCTCTTTTTTATATTATAAAAATACAATAAAAAAGGAAAAGGCCATGGACAGCCTTATTATATCAGAGTTGTTTTCTGTTTTCCACAACAAAAAGCTGAAAATTTCGGAGTTTTTACGGTTTTTTTTGCAGATATCTGTACACGCGCTTGCAAAATACATGTTTTCCGATACAATAATAAGAGGCCCGGCAGATGCCGGGCCTCTTATTCCATCAGAAAACAGGAGAACCCTGATGATATTTTTTCAAAAACAGGCCAGCATGGATTATTTGATCGTCGGGCTGGGCAATCCCGGAAAAAAGTATGAGGGAACACGGCACAATACCGGATTTGCCGCACTGGACCACCTTGCGATGCAATGGAACATCTCCGTCACAAAAGCAAAGTTTGAAGCTTTAACCGGCACAGGGACCCTTGAGGGGGCCAAGGTCCTTCTGATGAAACCTCAGACATTCATGAACCTGTCTGGCGTATCCGTTCAGAAAGCCGCGGATTTTTACAAAGTGCCTGCATCGCATATCATTGTGCTGTTTGACGACATTTCACTGGCCCCCGGGAAGCTGCGGGTTCGGCCCTCTGGTTCGGCTGGCGGGCACAATGGCATCAAGAGCATTATTTCTGCCATAGGCCAGGAATTTCCCCGTGTGAAGATTGGTGTGGGGGAACGGCCAAGGCCGGAATATGACTTAGCAGACTGGGTTCTGAGCCGCTTCACCTCGCAGGAGTGGGGATGTGTGGAAGCGCGTTTTGACGATGTGTGCAATGCCGTTCTTATGATTACGAAAGGGCAGCTTTCTGCTGCACAGAATAAGTACAATGGGTAATATTTCCAACCGGCCCGTGGCCAACCGTAAAGAAACAGGGAACATCAAAAAGCGATACACCATACGCGCTGTGGCCTGCCTTACTATTGGCATTGTGCTGGTGGCAGCCTATGTCTGTTGCGGCATAGGGCTTCTGGCGGGTGTCATACCTGTGGCCACAGCCGCACTGTGCATAGGGCTGTGGGCACTGTTCGTCCGGCTGGTGCTGTGCCGCATGCCGCATCTGCTTGAAAAAGGATTTACGCAGCCAATCCTCTGGGCACTGAGCATGCCCGCTTTTCTGGGAATTTTCTGCCTTCTTATGACGCTGCCCGTTTCGTTTGAACAGGCACAGGAAACCGCAGCGGTAAGCATACTGTTCCTGGAAGCGGTCTTTCTTCTGCCTGCCGGGGCCGTAGCCGCGCTTGTGCTGGGCATTCTGGCCGTGGTAAAGGCCGCGCGGCATTTTGCCCGTGGGGGCGGCACGCGGGCGTATAACGAAGTACCATTTGCCGTTAGCATCATCGCCCTGTTCGCAACGCTGGCATGCCTTGGTCTGGCCATATGGAGCATCCTGTGTTGATTCTTCGAAAGGGGGCGTGGCCATGCTGACATGGGCACTGCGTCAGACAAAAGAATATCAAAATTTGTTGGCTGCAGTGGCGGGGCCTGCACCCGCCGCCGCGGCTTTGTTTGGTTTGCCTCCCACCGCGCGGGCGCAGGTGCTTGCAGCACTGTGTGAAGATACGAAAAAGCCCGCGCTGGTGATTTGCGCGGGCGAAGCCGATGCCGTACGCTTTGCGGCAGATCTTTCTTCCTTTGGGCAAAAGGCCCAGGCCTTTCCTTCACGGGATTTCACATTTCGCGCTGTAGAAGGTCAAAGCCACGAATATGAATATCGCCGTTTGGAGGTTCTTGGAAACATTGTGGGCGGCCGCACTTGTGCGGTGTGCGCATCTGCTGAAGCATTTTTGCAGTACACCGTGCCACGGGCTGAGTTTTGTGAAAACACCATGACCCTGCGCACTGGGATGGCGCTTTCCATGAACAACTTGGTTCAGCGCTTGTTCTCTGCCGGCTATCAGCGCCGGTTTCAGGTAGAGGGGCCGGGCCAGTTTGCCGTGCGGGGCGGCATTGTGGATCTGTATGCCCCCGATATGCAAAAGCCATGCCGAATCGAGTTCTGGGGCGATGAGATCGACAATATTCGCACATTCGACCTTGTCAGCCAGCGCCGTGAAGGAGAGGTAAAAAAGGTTTACCTTTCCCCTGCACGGGAAGTACTGTTTGGTGACGCAAAGGAAACTGCTATGCGTTTGCGCGCCACCATTGAGAAGGCCAAAGGAACCCGGCGAACTGCTTTGGAACAGGCCGCACAGTCGGATCTTGCTTTACTGGATGCGGGCACCATGCCGTGCGCGCTGGACAAATACTTAGGGCTGCGCTATGAAAAGCCTGCGCTGGTTCTGGAATATCTGGAAAACCCGCTTGTGTTCTTCTCAGAGCCCAGCGCCATTCGTGAAGCTGCCCGCGCGCTGGAATTCCGGTTTGGTGAAGAATTGAAAGGGCTGTTTGAGGAAGGTGTGCTATGTGCCGGGCTGGACCGGTTTTATGAAGGCAGCGCCGCACTGTGGCACACAGCTGAAAAGAACAGCGCTATTTTATGTGAAAACTTTGCACGCACCGTGCCGGATGTACAACTTACAGAAACGGTGAACATGCCGGCTCATGCTTTGCCCGCCTGGGGCGGGGAGGTGCGTGCCCTTACGGAGGAATTGCAGCCTCTGATAGAACAGAAATACACCGTGTGCATAATGGCAGGCACCAAGCGTGCCGGCGAAGCGCTGGCAAGAGATCTTTCCCGCGCAGGTTTTTCTGCGGCATTTTATTCTCATCTGCCGGAAAACTGCCCCGCAGGGCACATTGCAGTGACAACCGGCGGCGTAAATGCAGGGGCAGAGTACCCCTTCGCCCGCTTTGCACTGTTCACCGCACGGCAGGGTGCCTTTGCGGCGCCACAGAAGGCAAAAAGCGCCCGAAAAAAAGGCCTTGCCAGCCTTTCCGACATTAAACCCGGAGATTATGTGGTACATCAGAATCACGGTATCGGCGTGTATGCCGGCATCCGCCGGCTGGACTTGCAGGGTGTTGTAAAAGACTATCTGAAGATCCAGTACGACAAAGGTGACAGTTTATATGTGCCCGTCACACAGCTGGACATTATCAGCCGTTACACGGCTCCCGGTGACGGCGAACGCGTAAAGCTGGCTAAATTGGGCGGTGACGCATGGACAAAAACTAAAACACGGGTGCGCAAAGCCACGCAGGAAATGGCTAAAGAACTTATTGAACTGTATGCACGCCGCCAGCAGGCAGCCGGTTTTGCCTTTCCGGCAGACGGCGATTGGCAGCGTGACTTTGAAACCCGCTTTGAATATGACGAAACAGAAGATCAGCTCACCTGTACGGCCAAAATCAAGAAAGATATGGAGCGTCCACACCCTATGGACCGCCTGCTGTGCGGTGATGTAGGTGTTGGAAAAACTGAAGTCGCTTTGCGTGCAGCCTTTAAATGCATTATGGGCGGAAAGCAGTGCGCCATTCTGGTGCCTACCACCAT